>NZ_NTFS01000330.1 GCF_002289455.1 Brunnivagina elsteri CCALA 953 | reverse complement strand
TAAACAGGATTTGTCAAGATAGTTAGCGATAAATATCTAAGTAAGGGTGGCGATTAAATGAACTTTTAAGCACTCAGTTAGCCGTAATTTTGTTCGTTTTCTCGACACGCGGGTAACAAAATAACCAGTTTTAAATTGCTAGAACCCTTGATTTTTAAAGTGTTTTAGGGGATGAATCAGCCCTGCCTAACCCCCCTTTCCAAGGGGGGAAAATAAAAAGTCCAATTTCCTACCCTTGGAAAGGGGAAACTAGAAATCCAGTTCCCTCCCCTTGGTAAGGGGAGGGTTAGGGTAGGGTTCTTTTATTTGGGAAAATTCTAGGAGTGTTCACGATTTAACACGGGGACAAATTCGCTGCACACTTTGCGGAAGTTGACGACACATTTGATTAAAATTGCGGGGATTATAACGCGACCAAATAAATAATCCCAAACTAGCACTTCCCAACAACAACAGTAATAACCCAACTAGTAAAGCCAGAGGTTTGCGCTGTTTTTGATTTTGATTTTTGCCCGTTGTCGATACCGGGTTAGCTGCGGGAACGGGTGCTTCATCAGGAAGCTCTAAATCTAAATCGAGTAAAGCTTGGGAACTGTCTGCAAGCTCAGATTCATCATCTTCAACCTTAACTTCCCCATCAGGTTCGATTTTGCCCTCAAAAATTCCCAGTGGTAACTCTTCTTCTTGAGGTGTGGCAATAATATATTCTGGGGAAACGCGACAATAGGTCATAACTAGGGAAATATTATCGTGACCGTTGGTTTGATTGGCTAAACGAATCCAAGCATACAATCCATCCTCCAGCGTCATTTGCCCATTTAATATCGGCAAAGCAAAATCCTGCCAACTTCTTTCGACTAAATTGTTATCACTCAAACCATCCGAACACAACAACAACACTCCATCTTCATCAACAATCAATCGCTGAACTGCGACATGTAAATTTTCACCCTCTTTTGTCCCCAAAGCTTGCGTCAGGGCTGTAGCATCGGGACGTTGAATTGCTTGACGATACATACTCCGGAGCGATCGCACTTCTCTCCCTAATACATCATCATCTACAGTCAGTTGCTGACAGCTATCACGGGTTATCCAGTAAACCCGACTATCACCAATACTGGCAATATATAATTCGTGGGAATTTTCCGCATCCCAACCCATTGTCGATTGCACAGCTTGGGGAACTTGTATCCCCATCACTAAGGTTGTACCCATCCGTTGGGTTCCTTCGCGCTTCTGCTGGTTATTCGCGTTACAAATCAAGTTATTCACAACCCGCAAGCTCGCTTCAATTTGCTGTTGCAGCAATTCAGGGGGAACAGGTTCAGACTGTTGAGCAACTTCGGTCAGCAAAGCCCGAATTTGTAACTTCATCGATTGTACAGCCAGTTGACTTGCCACCTCACCACCTTCATGCCCCCCAATCCCATCACAAACAATTGATACCCTTGGTAATAAGGGGTCTTCGATGGAATCTTCATTACTGGGAAAACAAGCATCTTCGTTTCGTCGAGGTTCAATCCCAATATCAGTAGCACCTGCGACTTTCAAAGCTATGGGAAATTCGGCTGCTGATGAAAGTAATAAAAGATTAATTTGCTTGCTAATTTCCGCAAACTTTGCTGTACCTTGGAGAACTGGACTGAGAATATTTTGTAACTGTTCAGCGATTGATGGATGTGCGATCGCAACTAAAGGTTGCCAAGATTCACCCAATCTCTGGAGGGAAGTTACGGGGGTATGAATGCGAGATGTTGTCATTAATTCCAATAACCGCACACACCAACCTTGTACCCGTATGTTATTGGGTAAAAACAAACTTGCTTCCACATCCAAATCTGATAATAACTGCCAAAGTTGGAGAATTTGCCATAGCCAGTAAACTTGACGCACGGGAGTCGCTTGTTCCCACATTTCCATGATTGATGGGTAGAGTTTACCGTTTTCATTGATGGGGGCATTTTCCAGCAAAATAACTTTGCCTGCGGTTTCCGAGGGTGAATCAACAAAACCATACACTTGGGGAAGATGGGATAATGCTGAAGGAAGCGGTGATGATTGCTGCTTTTGCGATCGCATTCCATATAACCGCAGGTAAGGAATAATTTCTCCAGTTAATTCTTCTTTAGTTTCCGGTATTTCCCCCGGTTGTTTATCCAACCAAATTTGTGGTGCAACAACCTCATAGCGATCGCCTATTATTTTTCCCACAGGTATCTTCGACAAGTTCTCACCAATCGCCCAAACATACCGATAGATAATTGGAGTTTGGCAATTTGCACAAACCCGACTCCCCACAAAATTAATTGGGTGGGAACAGATGGGGTTAACACAATGGATTATCCGTTCAGTCGTAATCATATAATTGCTACTTTCCCGAAAATAAAATACGTAATTTTTTGATTCCAACTAGCTGCCAAAAATAGGAATTCTATGATAGATTTGCATTATATGCTTGTGTATTTCCGTTGATAAATAATACTTTGAAAACAAGTATTATCACTGACGATAATTTTCAGTAAACAGTTAATGCATGAGTGTATCTAAGCATAGAAATGTATGTTCGGGAATGTAGTGTCTAAGACGGCATTATATCGAGTGCAGTAGCAATGAGTGCAATGTCTATTTGGCTAATCATCGGAACCTTGCTGTGTTTTAGCGAACTAATTTTTCCGACTGCGTTTGTGGAATTAATGATGGGATTGAGCGCTTTTATAGTGGCGCTACTGTCGGGAGCGATCGGAAAACTTTGGTTACAGGTGGTGGTTTGGTTGCTAATTTCGGTGCTGTTGATTTTTCTCTCGCAGCGCTTTCTTCCCAAACCACGCCGAAGAGCGAAATTTCAAGATGCGGTGACTGGGGAAACAATCAGCGAGATTATCCCTGGAAAAGCAGGAAGAGTTTTGTACGAAGGAAATTCTTGGCGGGCAAAATGTGACGATGAGAAATTGCATATACCAGCCCACGAACCTGTTTATGTGGTTCGACGTGAAGGTACAACATTGATTGTGATGCCGCAGGATGTTTTAAATAGGTAATTGGGGATTGGGCATTGGGGATTGGACATTGGGGATTGGGCATTTAACTTTTGCTCCTTTCTATTTTCGACTTTCTAGTTTTTCTCCCTATTCTCTTTTCTTCCTTGTTCCTTTTTCTCTTTTTCCCTTTTCTTTTTAAATTTGGAGATTAATAAATGGAAGGCTTCTACTTTCTCATCTCGTTAATATTCGGTGGTTCTATTTTGGCTAGTTCGGTAAAAGTAATTAATCAAGGTAACGAAGCCTTGGTGGAGAGATTGGGAAGTTATAGCAAAAAGCTGGAACCTGGTTTAAACATGATTTTTCCCTTTGTGGATAATATTGTTTACAAACAAACAATTCGCGAAAAAGTCTTAGATATTCCTCCACAACAATGTATTACCCGCGACAACGTGGGGATTACTGCTGATGCTGTGGTTTATTGGCGAATTGTCGATATGGAGAAGGCTTATTATAAAGTCGAAAATCTTCAGTCAGCGATGGTAAATTTGGTTCTGACACAAATTCGCTCAGAAATGGGATTATTGGAACTCGACCAAACATTTACAGCGCGATCGGAAATTAATGAAACATTATTACACGACTTAGATATAGCAACTGACCCTTGGGGTGTGAAAGTTACGCGGGTGGAATTGCGTGATATTATTCCTTCGCAAGCGGTACGGGAGTCGATGGAATTACAAATGGCAGCCGAGCGTCGCAAACGTGCCTCCATTTTAACTTCAGAAGGCGATCGCGAATCGGCTGTAAACTCTGCCCGTGGTAAAGCTGATGCTCAAATTTTAGATGCGGAAGCACGACAAAAATCCGTGATTTTAGCTGCTGAAGCGGAACAGAAAGCGATTGTCTTGAAAGCGCAAGCTGAACGACAACAGCAGGTACTCAAAGCCCAAGCTGTGGCTGAATCAGCCGATATCATTTCCCAAAAAATCAATAATGACCCGACGACAAAGCAAGCTTTAGAAGTTTTACTAGCACTGGGTTATCTCGATATGGCTTCAGTAATTGGTAAAAGCGATAGTAGCAAAGTTATGTTTATGGACCCCCGTACAATTCCTGCGACTTTAGAAGGAATACGTGCGATCGCAGGAGATACATCTACTGCAAATGACATGTTACCTAAGAATTTGGGTTAGTACAAGTTAAAAATCTCAAAACACTGAAATCAGAACCATACTGCAAACGGTATGGTTTATTTTTTTGGTTTGGGAATCTATAACTGTTCCCTTTGCGGAATAAGTAGTTAGGCAAAATTAAATATATATTGCGTTCGCGTAGCGTGTCCGCTTCGGACTTATGCTTCCTACGTCGCAATGACGAAGGTTTGAGATTTTCGGAATGTACGATTAATTTTGCACTACTACTTAGTAGATTTTTCTGGTTTGGGAATTTATAACTGTTCTCTCTGCAATAACCAAAAACCTGTATAAGTCATTTCCGAATCATCGGGTTGAACCAATAAAAAATGCAATCCCCGACATTCCAACTTGCGCTGTTCGTAATTTTTTGCTGCGATCGCAATCTCTTCACCTTCAAAAGTCGCCAAAATCCATCTTTCAGCTAATCCCGCTTCCAAAACTAAACCATCGGGCGCACCTGCAACATAATTTAACATTGCAGGCTTGACATCTTGCAACCAACGCGCTAATAACATCGAGCGTCTACCACCATAGATAACAATACCGGGAACAGCTTGACTTGAAGCTAAACCCAAGTTCATAGGTAGGAGAAAATCGGGTATATTACGAATGGGAATAGGACGGTTAATAAATTCCGTTATGTCTCCTGCTAGTAGCGTCCCAAATCGCCACTCTTCACCCCAAATATTTTCAGGCAATGGTAATGGGGGAGGTTTATCAATAATTGGGGAATAACCTTTGTCCTTCAACCACTGTTTTAATGCTGGAGTGTGACGAGTCGCTTCCACTTCAATTTTTATATTGGAATTATTTGAATTATTTGAATTAGTAATTAAACTTTTGACCCCAGCTTGAATTAAACTCAATGATTGGGGACGAAATACTTGAATAATATTAGGTAATCCGCCAGAATTAGGTTCTTTACTTGCTTTTTCCAATTCTGAAGCTAACCAAGTTGAATTTGCTTGCGACTGTGGGCAAGAAGACTCGTATCTAAAATTACCCGTAGGATGACGGTTATCGCAATCGCAAATCAATAAATCCCATAAGACCACACTATCATTTTGAGGACGACGATAAAAATCGACTTGCCAAATCAACATATTTCTTATTCCCCGCACATTAATTTATGGGGATTTATTCCACGTTTTATGTTCTGCATTCTGTCGCCCTTATCAAGAATATCGTAGGGGCAAACGGTTGTTTACCCAAATCTATTAAGTATTTCTTTATTCTCTCTGCGTCCTCTGCGTCTTGGCGGTTCACAAAATTGAATAGTTAAGCCTTAACTAAATCGTATTACTACATATTCTACATTTGCTCAAAAAAATATCCCCTTCTTGCCAAAAACAAAAAGGAGTTTTATTTTTTTGATTTCTGCAACCTTCTTTCAGCAATCCCTACAATTCTGAATCTGAATTATCCTTCCGTACCCGGCAACGAACAGAATCAGCATGGGAGGGCAAACCTTCGGCTGTGGCTAAAGTATCGATCGCAGTGGCAACCTTTTCGAGTGCAGTTTGCGAGTACTGAATAATACTAGAGTGCTTGAGAAAAGTCTCAACACCCAATGCCGATGCATACCGAGCTGCACCAGAAGTTGGTAGGGTATGATTAGGTCCCGCAAGATAATCACCAACAGCTTCCGGCGTAGAATGTCCTAAGAAAATCGCCCCAGCATGACGTATAAGAGGTAACAACCCCCACGGGTCTTCAACTTCTAACTCCAAGTGTTCGGGTGCGAATTCATTCGAGAACTGGGCTGCTATTTCCAGCGATTCAACCACAACAATTAAACCGTAATGTGCGATCGCTTTGGAAGTATCCACTTGACGGGGATGATCCATAAGCTGCCTTTCGAGAGCAACTTGGACGTTTTTAGCTAAACCCGCATCGGTTGTCAACAATATTGCCGCTGCCATTGGATCGTGTTCGGCTTGTGCCAGTAAATCAGTGGCAACATGTATGGGATTTGCCGTCCCATCAGCAATAATTAATACTTCGCTCGGACCTGCCAAGGAGTCAATTCCCACATTCCCGTACACCAGCTTTTTGGCGATGGTAACGTAAATATTACCTGGTCCCGTAATCACATCAACTTTTGGTATTGTTTCAGTACCGTATGCGAGTGCCGCAATCGCCTGTGCGCCGCCAATACGGTATATTTCCCTAACCCCAGCTTCGTTTGCCGCTACCAATACGGCAGGACTAATGCCTTTACCTGTTCCCGGTGGTGTGACCATGACAATACGTGGTACGCCAGCAACTTTCGCGGGTACTGCATTCATTAGGACTGTACTGGGGTAACATGCGCGTCCACCGGGTACGTATAATCCTGCACGGTCTACAGGAGTATAACGCTTGCCAAGTACAACCTCATCATCTCCGAAGTGTACCCAACTTTTGGGAACACGCTGACGATGGAAAGCTTCGATTTGTTTGCTGGCTAATTGAATGCTATCTATTAGCTGCTTTGATACCTGCTGGTAAGCGGCATCAATTTCCGCAGCCGTGACGCGCAATTCATCGGCTTTAAAGGTTTGATGGTCAAATTCGGCAGTGTAATGCAATACAGCCTTATCGCCTTGGCGTTGGACTGCTTGCAACACTTCCCGTACTGTTGCTTCTTTGTGAAGAACCTGTTCGTCGTGAGTGCGATCGCAGATGCGTTGAAGTTCTGCTCGAACGTCTGCCTGCTGATTAATGATTCGCAGCATGGAGTAAGGACAATGCCAACTTGAAGAATATTCCCGTTTGAGATGTGAGATGGGAGCCTTTCGTCCCACAGAGACAATACAGCCAAACCCAACTCTCTTTTCTAGCTTAACCTGGATTTTTTTGATACTCCACAGCTTTGTGGTTTTCTCTGGTTTGGGTTATCAGCTAGTAACTAACTAGTTATTAGTTATAAACAAAAAATAATCAAACTTATAATTTTTAGTTAAGTACTCACCACCTATCCTACTTATAAAATAAATACTTTAAGTCTCTGTTGCTCTTTAGAGTATAACTTAACGCCAATTGGCGTGGTGTTGGGAATATCAAGCAGCTTTGCGACTTGTCGATTAGATAGAGCCGTATTCTTTGCTAGTTTTTCAAAATTAACTAGTCAATAGTTGCACAAACGTGACATTGTGAATTGATAGTTTTTTTAATCTGGGACTTCAGTCATTTATATATCCTAACTCCTGGCAATTCATCACTTTTATGAGATGAGCGACACCTGTGACAACTGCCACCAAATGGTGAAAGATGGTGGGTAGGAGCTACATTGTACCGTAGCAATTAATTCTAACCTATTTTCAGGCTTGTTAACAGGTTCAACATCAGGGCTTAATAATTACTTGCAAAAATTAAGTAAATCAATTATCTATGCTGGACTTTAACCGAATGTATTTTTCCATTTTCTGAGTAACTGCTCATTATGAACCAAGGTTTTGCCTCTACTGAAAGTTAAACAAAGTGCAGAAAAATCAGCGAAATTATTTCTATAAAAATTATGAT
>NZ_NTFS01000033.1 GCF_002289455.1 Brunnivagina elsteri CCALA 953 | reverse complement strand
TATAATGAGATTAAGTATAGAAGATAGCTTGATATGCTGCTAAAAATCAGTAAAAGCTACGATTGTGACAGTTGAGGCGCGGAATGTGGGATAAAATGTTGGGTTACGACGCAATCTAGATTTATTGTATTACTACAAATATCACTTGTGCGTCTTCACCCAACCTTGTAAGCTAAAACTCACTTAATTTGTAATACCGAAAACCTCATAGCAAGGCTTTCAGGGTTAAAAAGATGTCATTTAGATGCGTCTAAGCTTATCTTAGAGATAGCGATCGCACTATTCTAATAATCGTGTCAAAGATTATCAGAAATATTTACCAACCAAAAGCTTTTTTAATGCCATATGCAGCTAATCCTACTACAGCACCTGCTGCGACAACAGGCGCTGCGGTAATGGCAACGGCTGTTCCACCTACCGCTAAACCCATACCTCCTACTGTAGCTGCAACACCTGCTCCCGCAGCAGCTCCTGCTGCTGCATATCCTGCTGCTTCTACTGGATTGTTATTATTATCATTCATATGTACTTCTCCAAATGTTTATGCATTAATTGTCGCTAAGAAGAACTTTTACATGCAACCGTATTTTTTCTGCAAAGATAATAAACTTGAGGTGAAGCATTTACGTAGGTTGGGTGAAGGCTTTGCGTAACCCAACAAATGATATAGAGAAAATGAAAATTATTCCAACCACAAAAATATTAAAATTTAACTATTTAAATTAATATTTCAAATATTTTAACTTTTTAAATATGACTCTAAAATTATCATAATAAAATGTTGGGTTACGACGCAATATAGATTTATTGTATTACTACAAATATGACTCGTGCGTCTTCACCCAACCTACAATCTAACACTCCTCACTCCTAATTTTGACTCCCATTTCGGAATCCCGCAGTGCTAGGTTAATGGGATTTGCTGGTTGTGTAGATGCAACTTCTGTGAGGGGGATTTGTTGATCGCTCCCTGGGATACTTTCTCTTTGATTGATTAAGTAAATACTAATTAAAGTCAAACCAACACCTGACCATTGAACTGGTGTCAAGACTTCACCAAGTAATAAATTACCAAATAATAATGCAAATATGGGTGTCAAAAAAGTCAGGGAACTCAAACTAGTGAGACTGCCACTGGAAGCAAAGTAGAAAAATAAACCATATGCGATCGCACTACCAAATATTGCCGCATAACCCAAAGCGAGCCAGTCGGAACGGACTAAACGACTCCATTGCTGGGTTTCTGTGATGGAGGAAATACCCCACAAAGGCAAACCACCTAAAATCAGATGCCATCCTGTCGCTGTCACTGGATCGACATATTTGCACACAAACCGAATCATCACTGTTCCCACTGCCATTGATAGTGCTGCAAGTAACATTAACCACTCACCACTATCGAGTAGTAAATGTAAAGAATTAATCGCGTCTTCAGTGGTAGGTAAGGTAATGTGTAACCCCGAATTAGCAGCAAAAGAACCTGAGAAAATACTTAAAATCCAATCATCGGGTAAACCAATGCAACTAATCCCCACAACTCCCAAAGCTAAACCCAACCATCCCCATAACCCAATATGTTCTTGAAACAGCCAGAATGACATGAGTGCGACTGCAATCGGTTGGGAGTCAATCATTACCGAACCCAAACCAGCACCAGTTCTAACTAATCCCTCAGCCAAAAATCCTTGAAATAAAGTTCCATCCACAAGGGCAAATAATCCAATCCACAACCATGCTTTCCACCCTTGGGGCTGCATTCTCCCCTTTAATGCCGCAAAAATCAAAATTAAGATTCCAGCAGGTAAGATTCGCATTCCTGCCATAAATAAAGGTGAAGTATGGGCGATCGCACCTTTCATTGCTACCATTGATGTTCCCCAGAGGAAAAATGGTGCGATTAATAGTAGCGGAGCTAGGGGAAGTCGCGATGCACGCTCGTTCATTTGCATGGGGTTGCTGAAACCTTGGTTTGATGAAATGTAGTTATACTAACTAATTTTACCGAAACATTTCATTTTGTGAAGGAATTAATACTCACTCCCTCGGCACAAAGCTGGGAGTTCAACATGAAAATAAGTAAAATTTATTACTTTATTTGGCTGCGATCGCGATAATTTAAAAATAAGGTAATTTAAAAATGAATCCTATGAGCTATCAACCTCCAGTTCTGATGGTTCCTCTAACACAGCAAGATAAGCTATTAAACAAGATTGCGATCGCAGGATTTGTAGCTTTATTTCTCGTCGCGGTTTATGGAACCTTTGTATTACCCGATACAATACCTGTTCATTTCGGATTTAATGGACGTGTGAATGGTTGGGGAAGTAAAAGTATTTTATGGATTTTACCGGGATTGGGTTTATTCATTTATGGATTATTAACGCTGATTGCCCGCTCTCCTCATAATTTTAATTATCTTGTAGAGATTACTGAACATAATGCATTTAGGCAGTATCAAATAGCAACTTCAACTCTGAATTGGTTAAAAACAGAATTGGTATGGATATTTGCTTTTATGGAATGGAAAATATTTAATTTAGCGACTGTTGAAAATCCGAGTTTAGGAATTTGGTTTTTACCGGCAATTCTATTAATTATTTTTGGGACAATTGGATATTGGTTGCGTCAATCTTTTTTAGCGCGTTGAGCAAGAAAATGTATAGTTGATATACATAATTTAGAATTAATATTCTAGACATAAAACAATGAATTATGTCTGGATTATTATCTTGTTTAATTACCAAATAATTACATATCCATCTTCACCATTAACCCTACCTTTTCCATTCAAAAGGGGATTTTGTGGAGTATCTGCGGCAACATTAATGACTACACAATTCTCATCAAAACATAATACTTGTCCGTTTCCTGGTGTAAACCAAAAATCTCGTGAAGCTAAATCACTTGATACTTTCAAAAGTGTAGCATCTCCGTCTTTATAGACAGGTGGTTTCTTACCGAGAAACTTTGTAAAACTGCGATCGCTTATTTGGAAAGCAGATAATGTACCAACATATACATTGCTTTCATCATAAGCTAGACTGCGAACCCTATTGGTATTAGAACGGCTAGAGAATGGCAATAAACGAGGTATGGAAAATTGCCCACGTTTTACTGTACCAGTAGAGGCATCAATTATTCCGTAATAGCTAAAATGTGCGGATTTGCTATCAAATGCATCGTTGAAAATGTCGTATGCTATTAATGTTGGTGTTGATAAGTCCTTGCCATTCCAGCGAAAAGCTGTATTTCCACCTGCGGATTCTCCCAGAACTACGACTTCGCGATCGCTAGCTACAACTCGATACATCCGGGTATCTGCCATGTCATTACCGAGTTCGTTACCAGCAAAACCCCAGGTTTGCCATAGTTGCGTCAGGGTATTACTAATTTGGAAACATCTTAAAAATGCGCTTTGAACTGGTTGTTTTTGGGTTGTATTGCGTTGGTTATTATAGCCAACTACGTAGAGTTGATTATTTTTGATGACAATATCTTCGACAAAATCAGCTTTGATGGTAATTTGAGTTACAAGATTATTAGTACTATTATCGAAAATACGGATGACTTTATCTGCTAAGTATGCTGTGAAATTGCGATCGCAATCAATTCTTGCTTTTGTTGGGGAAGTCGGATTAATAAATACAGTAGTTAGGTTATTTTGGATAATGTTGTATTTAAGTAATTCGGTTTTAGTGGCAATAAATATGTTTTCACCACTATTTGACATATCAAATGTCGTTGTGCTTAAAGATGTGAGAGAAATTGGTTCGGAATTATTTGGATTAAGTGTAAATAAGGTATTTTCATTACTTACGAAAAGTTGATTTTGGCAATAAATAGCGGCACTAAGTTTACCAAGATTGAGATAGGTTGCCATCCTGGGTTTTGGAAGTTCCAGCGATTTGGCAGTTTTGATGGAAATAGTGGATAGAGAGTTATTGTTAGCAACGTATAAAGTGTCACCAACCAAAATAGCAGATAAGATTTCATGGGGAGGTTTAGGAATACTGTACCAAGTTTGATTATTCCACAAGAGAACTTCTTGGGAACGGGAATTATAAGTTAGTAGGGAAGAGTTATTTAGCGGGAATAATCGGATGTTTCCAGTTTGCGATCGCAATTGTTCCCATTCTAGATTATTACCTGAATTATCAATGGAACGTTGCCAAATTCCTTGCTCTGTGGATGCATACAAAACACCAGATGGTGTTATACAAAGTTGTCCAAATGCTCCAAATGGTTTACCACTGAGGTTCAATAAACCGAGATTTTCGGTAATATCAGTTTGCTTATCTTTTTCAATCTGCCAAACAGTTTCCCTCGCAATAGAATTTTTATCTAGATCAAAAAGTTCCTTTGCTCGGTATTTCAATCCAAACCAGAAATTATTACCTTTTGCCGCAATTCCTACCGATTGATTAGAATTCCAAAGTTTGAGCGCAGGAATTTCAGTCTTAATCCAAGTACTACCAGGAGTATACTTGTGTAAATATCCACCTTCATTAATACCCCACAGAGTATCACTATCAACAGTTGCTAAATCCACAAAACTACTATTAGCAATTACCTTCCATTGCCCTGCTTCCAATTGCATTTCATAAGCAAGAGAATTTACAATCACATAAGCAACCGTATCAGCAATTAGATACTGGGAAATATTGCCAGCATTCGGAGAAAACGCGATCGCACTCCAAGTTCCATTATTTTGATATTGCCAAATTTGTTTTTTAGTCGCTAATACTAGCTTGTCGTTTTTACTTACTTGTACAGAAATAATATCACTTATATTTGTAGGTAAATTAGTTTTTGTCCAGGTTTCTTTTATAAAGGAAAGCCCAGGCAAAGAAGCACTTGGAGGATTTTCTTGCGTTAGTGTCATATTATTACCAGATGTATAAATTAATAGCCTGGTGATAACACTGATTTTAGATGATTGAAAAGGGGGTGAGAGCCGTGAGGGGTAATAGCATCGAGGAGAGTGGGATTTATCCTGTCAAAAACTCTAATAAACCTGGTTTCTCCACACAAAAAATATTAATTCAGCAAGACAAAACCAAGAAACCGGGTTTATCTGCCAACGACAAAACCCGAAATAATGCATTCTATTTATTATGTAGATTAATGTTGGGTTACTAGCTAGCTAACTGTCCAATTACCCAATCTAAAATCCCATTACCAAGCTTCAACCCAATAAACAATAGTCGAATCTAAACGACTAATAGCCACTCCATAACTATTCCCATGATTCCATTTAAACTCCTTTTGCCCTTTATCTTCCGCACCCAACACTAATACATTGTAGTCTGGTGGAAACGTTCCATTGTCAGCATCATCACTAGTATAAAAGAATGTCGTCGGAATCCCATTTGCTTGATTGCTGTGGTCATTAGTATCACCACCCTTATATTTGTACTTCGCAACCTGATTATACTTTGCGATCGCGCTTTTTATTTTCTCTTGTGGTTGTTTAAATTTTACCTGAAATGCACTCCCTCCTTGTGCTGATGCAGGAACATAAACGAGACGCACATTAGTCGCATCCTTGGGGATTGACTCAGGAAAATGATTTACGAGTGTTGGATTTAACCAAACTTTATAGCGAATCTCACTATATTTACTACTATCTTTTACTATCGTCGTTTCTTCGCTCTTATCCAATGCTCTACTGAGGAAAAAGCCTCCTCCAACTAGTCCAATTCCGCCACATGCCATTAATAGAATTGTTAAAAATTTGACAAAATTCGATTTTTTCATCGAGCCCGGTGCTTGTTTAAGCTTTTTAAGTCTTACTACCCAACTACTACATGAATAAGTAATTTTCCGTATCTAGCCCAGGATATATTTACAAAAACAAAATATTATTTTCGTATTTATACTGTTGTTATCAATTCAATATCAAGCAATTAGTTACTAAAAATCCCCGACTGCTTCAAACAATCGAGGATATGGATTCAAAAAACTTATTTAAACCTCGTCTACCTTGATAACTGTAGTTTTCCATAAAGGCTTTGGGATTGCTACCCTGCGGGTAGGCACGGAGTGACTTCCCGCAGGGTAGATGCTTCGGCTACCTTACGTTGCAATGACACAACAGAATAATCAAAAACTCCGGGTTCCGAAATGGACGAGGTTTAACAATTCTTCACGGGATAGCTCTATATTGTTTATAACAAATATCCAAATTCCATCCCAGCCAGTAAAATAAACCCAATCCAAACATTTTGCCGGAACATTTCCCCATATACAGAATTAGGTAAATCCTGACTTTGCAGACGAAAATATTGCCATATCCATCCCAAAGCTGCCACAGCTAGACTAATCCAAAAACCAAAGTGGAGATGAGTTAAAATACCCAACCAAGCAAGTAACCCGATAGTACCTGCATAGAAAACTGCGATCGCACTCTCTACATATTTACCAAAAAATAAAGCGCTGGAATTAACACCAATGCGTTTATCATCTTCCCGATCTGGCATTGCATAAACAGTATCAAACCCCAAAGTCCACAGTACAGTAGCTCCCCACAACAACCAAGTCGGGAAAGAAAGACTTTTGGTGACAGCAGTCCAACTAATTAAAACGGCAAAACCCCAAGCAATGGAAAGAACTAATTGAGGAACGGGGAATACTCTTTTTGCACCGGGATAGAGGACAATAATAGGGACGGCAGCTACACACAACCAAAATGATAGCGGGTTCAGGTAAAAAGCCAGAATTGCGGCGCATCCCATTGACAAAATTGCCACAACTATCCCCACTTTTACCGACAGCGCACGGGAAGCAAGAGGACGATTTCGGGTTCGTTCGACTTCTGGATCGATATTTCGATCCCACAAATCGTTAACAACGCAACCAGCAGCGCTTGTAGCGAGGGTTCCCAGGATAATTACCCCAACCAATGGTAAAGGTGGTTTTCCTGCTGCTGCGAGGAACACAGCCCACAAAGCGGGAATCATTAAAATCAGTCTACCTTCGGGTTTGTGCCAGCGCAAAAGCCTGATTACACTTAACCAAACCGCTTCCTGGTTGTTTTCTGTGGGATTTAACATAAAACCGTAAATAGTGGCTTGAAAAGAAAATTAACAATCTTTACATTTATAGAATAACTTTATTTGTTATTTGTAAATGCAGAATGTAGAATACTGAAGTTTTAGCAGCTTGGTGAAGATTTCGACACAGGTAAAGTCAGAACTAACTTATTTAGAGCTAACTGAACCTGAAATTAATTAGTTTCATCTTAAGTTACACAAAATAACATGCCTTTTTGGTGTAACGAACCTTTTGCATCGACAATTAAAGAGAGAACAAAAATGGTGGATTTGGTTTCGGCTAGCAGGGAGATGATTCCGACTCCAATGGCAGAACATCAGCGAATTATCGCTGCCATTGACTTAGGAACAAATTCGTTACACATGGTAATTGTCAAAATAGAACCGACATTGCCATCCTTTAGCATCATTGCCAGGGAAAAAGAAACAGTTCGACTTGGCGATCGCGATTTGGAAACGGGTAATCTCAAACCTGAAATAATGGAACGTGCGATCGCAGCTTTGCGAAGGTTTCAGGAAGTTGCCAAAACGATGAATACCGAAACAATCATTGCTGTAGCGACTTCTGCAACACGTGAAGCTCCCAACGGTAGGGATTTTCTCCAGGATATCGAAGTACAACTGGGGTTAAAAGTCGATTTAATTTCTGGACAAGAAGAAGCACGTCGGATTTATTTAGGTGTTTTGTCGGGGATGGAATTTAACAACCAACCCCATACAATTATTGATATTGGTGGTGGTTCAACAGAGATAATTTTGGGTGATAGTCATGAAGAACGCACCCTAACTAGTACTAAAATTGGTGCGGTACGTCTAACTAGTGAACTAATTAATACCGATCCCATTACTCAAAAAGAATTTGACCATCTCCAAACATACATCGTGGGAATGTTAGAGCGATCAGCAGAGGAAGTTGTCGCAAGTTATCCATTTGGTGAGTCTCCCCGTTTAGTCGGAACATCTGGAACAATCGAAACTATAGCCACAATCCATGCTCATCAACATCTAGGGTTTGTTCCTTCCACTCTCAACGGGTATCAATTTCCCTTGCGGGATTTGCGTGAATTGGTAAATCGTTGGCGATGTATGAATAATATCGAACGTTCTGCAATTTCTGAGATGCCAGAAAAGCGTTCCGAAGTGATTTTAGCAGGTGCATTAATATTGCAAGAAGCAATGATTTTACTTGGTGCCGAATCTATCACCGTATGCGAACGTTCCTTACGGGAAGGTGTTATAGTCGATTGGATGCTTACCCACGGTTTAATCGAAGATCGTTTACGTTATCAAGGTTCAGTTCGTCAACGTAGTGTGCTGAAAACTGCCCAAAAATACCATGTGAATTTGCAACATAGCGATAGAGTAGCCACATTTGCTTTAAGCTTGTTCGAGCAAACCAAAGGTATTTTACACAACTGGAATACGGAAGTACATCAGTTACTTTGGACAGCTGCTATTTTACACAATTGCGGTCACTACGTCAGCCATTCTTCCCACCACAAACATTCCTACTATCTCATTCGTAATAGTGAATTACTTGGTTACACCGAAACAGAGATAGAAATTATTGCCAACATTGCCCGTTACCATCGCAAATCTCCACCCAAGAAAAAGCATGAGAATTACCGCAATTTAGCCAACAAAGAACATCGTTTGCTGGTTAATCATTTGAGTGCAATATTGCGTTTAGCAACAGCATTAGATAGAAGACAAGTTGGGGCAATTTCCCGCATTCAATGCGATTATAATCTCCAAACAAAAGACTTTAAACTGAGGGTTTATCCCCTCCATCCTAATGATGACTGTTCATTAGAAATATGGAGTTTAGATTACAGTAAAGATGTATTTGAAACCGAGTTTAATCTCAAAGTTAGCGTTGTTTTGGAACCAACAGTTGTGACAGTTAGTTAATTTTCAATCCTGGTTTCTCCCCCAACGATCGCAATTACCAATAGCAGTTCTCTCTTCAGTAAAAAAATCTCGAAACCCGGTTTCTCCCCCAACGACAAAACCCAATCAAACATTGCGATAAGCCTACCACTCCGTGGAAGCAAGCTACGCGGAGCCTGTCCCTTGAGACTTAACGCCAAGGGCATATCGCATATCTGAATGTAGGCATCATACGTATTATCTTTGTCGGTTTTAGGTAAAAAATAAACCCGCTATCTCCAAGACACGGGCTTTTTTAGTGTTTAGATGTGCGATCGTGTTTCTTCAGATTATTTCCCCTGGGTACGGAGCGCTAGCCCAGTGTTCGCGCTTCGCGTTCCCGCAGGATAGCATCTCTAGACTACGGCACAAACCCTAGATTCTTCGTTCCTCAGAATGACATAATTTTATTTATAAACACCCTCTAAGATATTTCTCTCCTAGAATACAGTGTACACTCCTACCATCCCCTCACCAAACCCTGTACCTCATCCAAATCTAAAAAATCATATACAAAGGCTTTTCTTAACAACGAATAGGGAATATATTCATCATACTTTTGAATTTCTGGAGCTTCCTCATCACTAACCAAATGCTCAGGAATAATCCTTTGTTCACCCAAAGAAATAATCTCCCCACACAAACCTTCAACCTTATCTTTCGGCAACCTCACAGTCATATAATAAGGATTTGCACCACCAATACTCTTAATCCCCAAAGAATCCCGACAAAAGCAATTTAGCAACCTTTCCAAAGTGCGAAATGCTACAGTTCCCATCCAAGGCAAAATCACACATTTCCCTTTCGGCAACTTAACCACATAATTTTTATCTAACTCTAAATCCCGTGCTAAATCCCTCACAATCTGCAACCGTTTCAACGCATTCGGCTGCAAATAACTATACTCAGTATCCTCACATAAAACCCGTCGCATTCTCTGTAATATTTTAGTATGAATTACCCCACTTCCACCACGCCAAAAAACACTAGTTTGTCCCTCAACAGATTTAACATTAACTGTTTTCTTGCGAAAATCAACCTCTAAAACTTCCCAATTTCTCCCCGCTAAACCAAATTGACTTCCCACATTTGGCATCATCGCAATACTACCAATTTGATTGGTATCATGCTTCACAGAAAACTCCAAATTTTCGGGAAAAATGGCATAAAACTGGAAGCGATTAGTAATTTTTTCCCCAGCTAAACCTAAAATTAACTTACCTTTATCAGTCTTTTGAATATGGTCTAATTCCAACAAATAATTTAATAACAGTCTAAAATCATCCTGAGAAATATACTTAAAAACCGATAAATTCAATACCTGTTTTGCTAATATCCCAGGTGAAATTTCCCCCATCGCAGCCAAAATACTCATTGTTTGGTGATACAACAAACTCAACGGATATTTCACAGGTTTAAAAGGTTCAATCCAACGTTCTTCCACATATAGTTGAATAATAGCAATACTCTGTAATAAATTCCACGGGATTTGTTCAAATATTGGAGCTTCCGGTAAACATTCATCCTCTACACAAACAAACCGCATATCAGATGATTTACCCCGTCTTCCCGTACGTCCTAACCTTTGTAAAAAGCCAGCTACAGACATTGGTGCTTCCAACTGAATAACCCGCTCCAAATTACCAATATCAACCCCAACTTCCAACGTTAAAGTTGCAGCAGTCACAGCAGGTTTATTTTTTTCCCGCATGGCATTTTCAGCAACTTGACGCAAACTTACCGCAATACTGCCATGATGAACATGATATATATCAGGTTCATTTTCGGAGAGAGCAATTTGTCGCAAAGAAGCAATAATTGACTCCGTTTGTGATTTATTATTAGCAAAAATTAGGCATTTACTACCCTTACTCAAATCAAAAATATATCTATCATAATTACTAAACTCAGAAACCTGTCCAGAAGAAGCTTCATCTCCTCTATAAAAGTGTTCTAAAGCTAACTTAATATTTCTCTTACCCACTTCAATCGTTGGTGTCATCACTGGTTTATCAGTATCCGAACGCAACCATTCTTCAGCTAGCAAATAATCACCCAAAGTAGCAGACAAACCAATCCGACGATGTTGTTTTCCCGTGAGATTTGCTAACCTTGCAAGTTGACAAAGTATCTGACAACCGCGTTCAGTTCCCATAAAAGTGTGAACTTCATCAATAATTACAAAATGCAAATCCCCAAACAACCTAACCAAATCATCACATCTATTAATTAACAAACTTTCTAAAGATTCTGGAGTAATTTGTAAAACCCCACGAGGATTTTTGATTGCTTTATTTTTATGACTTTGGGAAACATCCCCATGCCAAGGAATAACAGGAATATCAGCTTCCCGTAATAAATCATTCAGTCGTTCAAATTGGTCATTAATCAAAGCCTTAATTGGACCAATATAAATTGCACCAATACTTTGAGGTTTTTGCTCATATAAAACCGTAACAACAGGCAAAAAAGCAGCTTCAGTTTTCCCCGCAGCAGTACCAGCAGCTACCAACAAATGAGCATCAGTGTCAAAGATAACTTCACATGCAGCATCTTGAATAGGTCGTAATTCCGTCCAATTATTGTTGTATATATATTCCTGAATAAACGGAGCAAGTCGAGAAAAAGTTTTACTCATATTAATTTTAGATTTTAGATTAAACCTCTGCGAACCTCTGCGTTTACCTCCGCGCATCTTTGCGTTTAAAAATATATATAAGTAATCTTACCGTAGGATGTCGCGATAAATCAAAGCTATAAAAGCGACATAAACCCACAAATTTTAGAAAAAAATATTTAATTCAAATGAACTTATTTAAATTTAGCCTTCAAGAAAAATGCCAACGAAAAATAATACTACTAAAAAACGATGACTTAATAGAAATCTTTATCCCTTCCGTTGGTTTATTTTCACGCTTTACAATGCTCAGTTTAATTTTTCTAATTTTCCCAGCATATCTAATTAACTTTTTTATCCTATCCCTACCCAATCAAAACCCAAGATTTTTTACACCAGTAATAATATTTAACTTACTCATTTCCATAATTGCGATCGCAGTTATTTTATTATCAGAATTTTCACAAAAGCGTCTATCCATAACTCGCAAAAAAATATCATGGACTTACGAAATATTTAGCCTAAAAATCAAAGACCCTTTCCCAGCATCCATACCAAGTATAATTAGAATCGCAAAAGTCCAACATTCATGGAATCGATACTTCCTCGAAATTTGGGCAGGAAGAAAGCTCTACGAACTCTCAACAGGAGAATTTTCCCCATTCGCAGTCACCAAACCCGAACTAGATTTAGTAGCAAAAGAATTGAGTAACTGGATAGAACTAACCCTACTCCAAGATTAATCACAAAAACCACACCTAATTTTACATATTTCAATCTTTGCATCTTTGCGCCCTTGCGACTTTGCGCGAGTCCCTAATCCATATTTTCATAGAGAAAGATCGGGAGAAAATCCCCCAACCTTACCCAATTAATGATGCAACACCAAACTATTCAAACTAGCCTGCAAATCCTGCCAATTAACACCTTCAAGACTCAGTAAAACTACCGTTGCCTCACCAACCCTCTCCACCGGACCCAAGCCCACAGCCCTCATTCCAGCCGCCAAAGCAGCTTCAACACCAGCACCCGCATCTTCGACAACAATGCATTCCCCAGGCTCCAAACCCAGTTCCTGAGCCGCAAACAAAAATAGGTCAGGGGCAGGTTTCGGCTCCTGAACACTAAAACCGTCAGCAATCACCTCTATATACTCCCCTATACCCAACTTCTCAACTACCGGACGAGCATTTTTACTCGCAGAACCAAGCGCAACTTTTATACCAGAACTACGCAACTCCTTAAGCAAATCCATAGCTCCCGGTAATAAATCGGTTGGGGAAATATTTTCAATCGATTCAACATAATAGCGGTTTTTCCGATCCATCATCTCTTGAAATTTCTCTTCACTGTATTTTTTAGTACCAATTATCTTCAGTAACGAATCGCGACGAGACACACCCCGCAACTCCTCATTAGCCTCCCGATTAAAAACTAACCCCTCTTCATCAGCTAATCTTTGCCAAGCTCGATAGTGATACTCAGCCGTATCAGTCAACACACCATCCAAGTCAAAAATTACACCTTTGATGGGTGTTTGTCCCGAAGAATCAGGGTTATTAGTAACACTAGTATTTTGTGCTTCCATACTTTCACCTTTCAAATCAAATTCGTGCCAATCACCTTGCCAATAAACTTTAAATTGCAACCGTTTCCAACCCTTCGGTAAATGGGGTGTAGCAACGGGACCACTATCTTCCGTAAGTTTTATACCACCAAAACCAAAGACCACAGCTTGCCAAACTCCACCAGCACTAGCACCGTGTATCCCTTCGTGAGCATTACCACGTACATCTTCAATATCCACCATCGCAGCTTGCATAAAGTAGCCGTATGCCTCCTCCGACTTACCTAAATCGGAAGCCAAAATCCCGTGAATGGCGGGACCAAGGGACGAACCATAGGTAATATCAGTACGGGGTGCGTAGTAATCCCAGTTTTTCTCTAACACCTCCAAGGAGTAGGGAAACTCTTCCGATTCCCGCATTAGGTACAACAACATTAATACATCGGGTTGTTTGAGAACCTGACGTTTGTTTGCCTCTTCGATACCGAGAACAGACTGGATAGATTTGGTACGGGGTTCGTAATCATCAAGGTTGATATCTTCGAGTTTAAAAAACCCATCCGACTGTTCAATCAGTCCCGTATTGGCATCATAGGGTATCCACAGATTAGCAATGATATCCTGCCAACGCAAACGCCGACTTAGGGTCAGTTGTAACTTTTGTTCTAACTCCTTAGCTTTATCAGGGTATTTTTCCCGGAGCCAATCTTGGGTATTAATGGCTTTTTCTAGATGCCACTGCACCATCCTGTTATTAAAAGCATTGTTATTCGCTAATTCATGGTATTCATCAGCACCAATGACACCACAAATTTCGTAACGCTCATACTTGGTATTATATTCTACCCGACTGCCCCAAAATACCGCCGTATCAAGAATGATTTCCGCACCACAATCCCGCATCCAGTCATCATCACCCGTCACCAGCCAGTAAGACCATACTGCGTAGGCAATATCAGCGCTAATGTGAATCTCGCGATCGCGGCACCAAATCCGAATATCATCGCCGTAAGGGTCATTGGGTGGCAACCACCGGGGCGTAACTTCATCACCCGTATCCGCACTTTCCCAGGAATACATTGCCCCTTTATAGCCGTAATGTATGGCTTTTCTTCTCGCACCACCAAGGGTGTGATAGCGATATGTCAGCATATTTCGGGCTAAAGCTGGCTGGGTATAGATGAAGAAGGGCAGGATAAATATTTCTGTATCCCAGAATACGTGACCCCGATAGCCGAACCCAGATAGGGTTTTGGCGGGAATACTGACTTTATCATCGTTGGCTGGTGCAGAAATCAGGAGTTGAAAGAGGTTGTAGCGAATTGCTAGGGCAGCCCGAACATCACCTTCAACAGCAACGTCACTTTTATCCCATATTTCTTCCCATGCTTGCTGTTGTTCTTTTAACAGGATTGGGTATGTCGGTAAGGTAGCTAGTTTATCTTGTGCTGCTTGTATAGGATTTTCCACATCCCTTGATGTAAAAATAGTCACCATTTTTTCAACAGTTACAGCTTGCCCAGATGTACCTTGAAAGGCTGCAATCAGGGTGGGATATCCGGGGGGATTGGTGACTTGTAGGGATGCTTCGGCATCTATAACTGTCAAACCAGTCGCCATTCCCAAGTTTATCCGCGAACCACGAGTACGTAGATGCAACCAAGCATTTTGGTCATATTTGCCTTGGTCGATTACTTCCCAGTGGTTGAAACCTTGGTTTTCGGGATAGCCGTTGATACTAGCTTGAACTTCAATTAAACCGTTAAAGTCTACTGGTTTGATTTGACAGCGCAGACAAAGTACATTGGGGTCTGCTAAACTAGCAAAACGCTCGAATTGTAGGTCTACGGTTTTGCCATTAGGACTACACCAGCGAATAAACCGACTCAGCACACCCCTACGTAAATCAAGCTTGCGTTCGTAACTAATTATTTCCCCTCGATCTAAACGGAATTTGTCCCCATCAACAATGACAATTAACGGTAGCCAGTCGGGACAGTTTGCCAGTTCCGTATACACAATAGGAACATCATCGTACACCCCCTGTAAAATCGTCGCATTGGTCGCACGGGGATAACTTTCTTCAAAAGTACCTCGCGTACCTAAATAACCATTACCAATCGTAAATACTGTTTCACAGTGGTGAATTTTTTCCGGATCGAATCGGGTTTCAATTAACGACCAGTCAGTATAAATAAAATCAAGATTAAGATTTTTTGTATCCATCGGCACTGCTTCCTTGAAAAAGACGGAGGATTAGGAGTAGAGACGACCCGATGGGTCGTCTTCTGTATAAGAATTAGAAATTGCGAATTGCGAATTGTACTGACCTTACCTTTGCCTATGCTGTTCCAGAATTTTTTCGGCTCTTGGTTTAAACACCAAGTAGTATAAAGTTTCTAAGTAGCGTAACCTAGCTTCACGGTTTTCGGGAGTAACATAATCCCAAAATCGATATATTTTCGCGATTAAGAGTAATTGCTTTGAGTGTAGCGTCCAGTTATATTTATTACGTACCCTCTCAATTACTTTTGTGGAAATTTCATGCCAATACTGAGGATTAGCGTCACATTCGTCAAGAAAACGTAATACTTTCTTCGCAGTTCCTTCAGAATCCGTAGGGTTGAGATGAAAGACATTTTCGCTATCATCAATAACTTCCGAAGCACCACCAAATTGAGTCGCAAAAGTCGGTAAGCCAGAAATCATCGCTTCCAGTAAAGTGCGTCCAAAAGCTTCAAATAGGGCGTAATGGATGAAAATACCACGACAATCAGCAACAGTTCGGTAAGCTTCACCTAAATCTAGGGTAGAAAGTCGTATCCCCAACCAGCGAATGTGATTGTGGAGTTCGTACCGATCGATAATTTCGTGGAGTCGTTCAATTTCTGCTGCTTCTTCAGGATGGGTAGCTTGTTCCGGGGTAAATTTGCTCGTAAGTAAAATTAGGTTACAACGTTCTTGTAATTCCTTATTTTTTCCAAAAAATTCCGCCAATCCCGTCAAATTTTTGATGAAATTAATTGGTGCAACCGCAAAAATAGGGCGTTTTGTTGGATCGGCTAAATTCCCGACAATTTGCGAGTCTACTTGAGTAAACAGAAGTTCATGAATTTTGGCACGAGCTTCGCGATCGCGATTTTCTTCTTGATTGTAAGGGAAGAATAGATTTTCGTTGACTCCTGGTGGCACCATATTGAATTTGGGGTTAAACAAATCAATCCCATCGACGACATGGTATAGCTCAGGCATGGTAAAGCATTTGTAGGATTCATACTGCCCAATGCTATCAGGTGTACCGACTATTTCTTGGTAGGATGAACTAATGATAAAATCGGCTGCGTTCATGCTGATCAAGTCTGCCGTAAATTGTGCCGAGAAATGATATTTGTCCTCTAAATCCTGCCAGTAAAGATTACTAAATAGGTATTTTGGCTTTTCCAGGGAGTGGGCAATGCTACAATGGGTCACTTTCAGACGACGGGCAATGAGAAATGCAACCAAATTACCATCGCTGTAGTTACCAATAATTAAATTGGGATTACCTTGAAATTCGGCGATTAATTCCCGTTCCGCTTCCAATGCAAAGGATTCCAGATAAGGCCAAATTTCAAATTTTGAAATCCAGTTTTGTGTAATTGGTGGATTAGTATCTAGAAAGGGAACCCGCAATATCCAAGCGTTTTCGCTACCTTGAATTTTTTCTAACCGAAGATTGCAAGCGGTTCCTTCGCAGTTGGGAATCAAACGGGTGAGAATTATCACCTTCGGGTGAATGCCAATAGAATCAAGCCCAGCCAGGGTTATATCTTCCCGCAGCCTACTTTCCAAACTCCGAGCTTGTTCCAATACATACATCACCTGTCCTGCGGTTTCAGGTCTTCCCAAAACCCCTTCCTGTCCAACCCAACCGTGAACGGATACCAAAACAACCCGAAATATTGCCGGAACTCGCGATACAAAAGCTTCTAAAACTGGGGGTTCGGGACTATCGATTAAACGGTCAAATAATTCGAGGGTTTCCCGAACTCTTTCGGCTGTATTTCCCCAACCTGGCTCAAAACCTAATGCTTGTAAATCAAAGCGGAATTTTTCAAATGGTTCTGATGGCGGTTTTTCCCTGACTAAATGGATAGCTTGATGTACTGCTTCAGCTAATTCTGCCCCTGATTTTAAGCGATCGCTAATCATCAAGGGAACACCACTATACTGAAGTCGATGTAGCACCTTAAACAATTCCTCCAACCAGTGAGCCGGATCGTACTGCAATTGGTGGCATAGGTAATGGTTCAAAAATGCCAATCCTTGACCGATATTTCTGGGGTCATCGATGTCAGGAGAGCCTTGGTAGAAGGGTTTGAGGTCAATCTCCAGAATTTGCGGCTGGGAGCGATTGACCAAGCGATCGCGCACATCTAACAATGCCTGGGGTGTCATTTTCTCGAAATGCGTCATATCCGCACCCAAACGCCAAACCTCCTGACTCGCTATCCAAGGACGTAGCAGAAACCAGGTACTTTCTTCTTCAATAATAATTTCATGGGTAAAGTTGATTAAATTACCTAATGCCGAAGAATGGAAAAAGTAAGCAGGTTTATGCGACTTTTGGCAATAGTCGGCAAATACTTGCAAAATCTCATTCCGCAATAAGTATTGCTTCCCAGTAGCTCCTAGAGAGGAGATTAACTGACGTAAAGCATTTTTTTCATCACTGTTTAAGACAGTTTGAACCAGTTCTTGCATAAGATTATCCCGAACTCTAGCTTGACCAAAACCTGGGCTCTGAGTCTATTTGCAGTCGAAATTGAGAGCAGGAAAGTTAAAAGCAATTTAGCATCAACTAATTATTCGCTCTCAGCTTTCCATCTTCTTCCAGATTCACAATTAAAACCCTTATACCCAACTTTGCACTCATTGGCTTAGGTTCTATATAAGAATTATTTGAAATGCACATAACACTTACGTTAGCGTAAATTCATTCAAAGAGTTCATTTTTAACTACTTTTACGGATTTATTTTGTTTTTTTTAATATCTACCATTAATCATGCACATTCTTGTTGAAATTATCCAAAAAGGCTATTTTATTTAACTTTGTAATTTCCACTAAACTTTGGATACATGTCTAGACATTATTGGATTGAGTCAGCATTTACCCCTACTAGTTTATCTGTATCACCAAAAAAACAAAATGTCCAAGTGCATATTGTCAATTTTATTTTTCCTATATCTTTACAGATTGTTACAGATTTTAAACTACTATTCTTTGATTTATGCGTATAAGTATTTTTGAGGATAAAAAGGCTCTAATATTTTTATTTGCAAGTATTGTGAGTTATATTACCTGTCTTTTTCTGGCTTTATTTCTCCAACCTGCTCCATTTGCAAATTTTATTGGTTTTTTAGGATTGATTGTTTATCTGGCGACTATTATACCCAGTATATTTAAAACTGTATTTCCTCAAATTCGCAGTCATACAGGATTAAAATGGTTATTAAGGCATCGCAGATATACAGGAATTATTGCATTTGTCCTAGCATCAAATCACGGATTATTAATGACTATTCAAATGCATATTGATTTTTCTAATCCATATACTTATATTCACTATTTTCAAGGTATATTGATGATGTTTATTATGACGCTCTTAGCTATAACTTCTAATGATTGGAGCGTAAAGAAGTTCAAAAAAAACTGGAAGAACTTGCATAAATTAACTTATTTAATTATTTTTATATTACCTTGGCATATTCTTGATAAAATGTACAGACATTGGAGCTATTTAACTCCCTTATCAGTCATGTTAAGTTTAATTTTTATTAGCTTATTTATTAAGCGTCAGAAAATAGAAATGACAAACTAAGGATGCCATCACACCTATAGCCAAATATTATCATAAATTTTCCTAAATTGTAGGGGTCTCCCCACCCTTATTCAGAAGTGATACGATTGATCAATCTAGAATTGAGATATTTTCTTCTCTGCAAACCCCTAAACATGAATTCCTCTTCAAGTTAGAATATTTTGAATTTGTATCCAACTTTAGAAGTATATCTGAAGATGGATTTTACGACTAATAGAGCTATTATCTATCCAAAGGATGTCACAGTAATTAAATTACTAAGTCACTATTGAAAAATAACGCAATATATCAATTAAGGATTACGGGTCAAAACCGTTACTGCATATGGCTAATAATATCAAAGAACAAATTAAAGCCGACCTTGATTTAGCAAAAGAAACCGGACAGCTACGAATTGATCGCATTCGAGAAATTGTCAGAAATGCCCTATCACAAGTAGGTTCGGAACTTAAATCTGAGCTTAAAGAAGGTTCGACTGATTTTCGCATACTTGTACGCGAAGCCGTTTCCACTGTGATTGAGAATCTTCAAGAACGTGGTGGTGAAATGAAGGAAGAAGTAACAGCTTCAATTGAAGGTGCATTGGAAGCTGTGAATACTAAACGACATGCCAATATTGCTAAGACACAAGCAGAAGTTAAGCAATTGCAATCAAAGCTCGATGACGAGGAAGTTAAAATTCAACAAGAAGTTGATGGTATTTTAGCAGAAATTAAAGAGACGGGAACTGAAAAATCTTCACAAGTCAAAAATGCAATTGATTCGGCAATTAGTGGAATTCAAAATAGTGAAGAAGCAGAACTTTTGCAAAAACGCTATGTACAATTACAAGCACAACTTGCCCTTGTCAAAGCTAATTTAGCAGCACGCTATGGTGGACGTGGTGAAGAGGTAAATAATTATCTTGAAGATGCAAAAAAATGGTATGCTCAAGCTCGTCCAAAAGCTGAGATTATGGTTGGAAATGTGAAGGATAAGCATACTCAACTTGAGGATAAATTGGGTGAGGTAGGTGGTTTAGTTGCCCGTAGCGAACATCAGTTAAAACAAGTATTAAAGGAATTGCTAATGTCTGTAACTAGCTTATTTAAAGATAAAGAATCTGTTGAGAATGGGAAAGAGAAAGTTCATAAATAGTTAATATTTATGTAAGTTAAAACTTTATATTCCACATAATATCCCTGACTTCTTTGAGAAGTCAGGGATATTTGTGAGATATTTATTGTCCTAGAATACCACTAATTAAATTGTGCGACGATCTAAACTTTCTTCATGTTTGGAAATTGCCCAAACTGCGTGGATGCTACCAGGAATCCAGCCGAGACAAGTTAGTAATATGTTAATAAATAGAGTTTGTCCAACTCCATAAGTTAGGAAAACACCTACGGGAGGTATTAAAAGACCAAGAATATATCGAAGTGCTTTCATGAGATTATTGTTGATTAATTTATACGGTTTACTTTCGAGTTTTTACTAGTTAATAAGGGCAGAAATAAAGCTACCATCTCAAGCTAAAATCTGATGGAATAATCTTTATTTCTTTTATCATCTAATTCTAGTTAGAGGGAAGTTGAGTTTTGTTTGCATCATCACTAGTTTTCAGCGCTAAGTTTTTTTCAGCAAAGTAATTGTTGATGAATGTGTTAACTAAAGATAGAACTACTGGAGCAAGGATAAATGCAGCTATTCCATGTACTCCAAATCCAGGAACTAGAACTGCTGCGAGCCAGAAACAAAAGCCATTAATAATTAATGAAAATGCACCAAAACTGACGAAATTTAATGGCAAAGATAGAGTTGATAAAATTGGCTTAATCGAACTGTTAAGAAAGCCAATAGCTGCTGCTGCTATCAATGCAGCAGGGAAGTTCGCAATATCAACTCCACGGAAAATGATATCGACAACTAGTAAGCTTAGTGCTGTAGCTAATACGGTTAAAAAGGTGGGTAACATTTGTTCACCTAGAAACTAAATCAATTTGTTTTTACTTTCAATTACCATGATTAGGGATAAGCTGGTTTTTAACATCTTTAGTAAGGATGATTGAGCCTATATCGCAAGACATATTTTAAAAGTATGTTTGAAAGGTTTGAAAAGTATCTCTAAATGTCATGTTGACTGCAAATGAAGAATTGTTCAGGTTTTGGTGTAAGGAGAGAAATCGGGTTTCTGGGTTTATCGCAACGATTAGAGATTTCCCGTGGGGGAGAAACCCAATTTATTGAGTTTTTCAAGACAGTCACTACAAAGACTACAATCAAGAAACCGGGTTTTTCTTTAACTCAGTACGACTATCTTCGCTGCAACACCAATCGGAAACCTGGTTTCTCCCATCATCGAATGCTGAATGCAACGAAGGATTATTCAGGTTTTCGCGTAAGGAGAGAAATTGGGTTTCTGGGATTATCGCAACGATTAGAGATTTCCCGTAGGGGAGAAACCCAATTTATTGAGTTTTTCAAGACAGTCGCTATAAAGACTGGATTCTGATTACTTTACATTTTTACAGCTTTCATCGATAAACTAATTCGTCGTAGCTTGATATCTATTTCCAAAACTCGCACTTTTACGACTTGCCCCACCTTCACAACCTTTTTGGGGTCATCTACAAATCTATCGGCAAGTTGGGAAATATGTACCAACCCATCTTGGTGAACTCCCACATCTACAAATGCACCAAAATTGGCAACATTTGTAATAATTCCCTCAAGTTCCATCCCTATTATTAAATCAGAGATTTCCTTAATACCTTCCTTGAAAGTAGCATATTTAAACTCAGCACGGGGGTCACGTCCGGGTTTTTCTAATTCCCCAATAATATCCCGCAGTGTTGGTTCCCCAATTGTGTCAGTTACATATTTTTTTAAACCTATTTTTTTCAAGTTTTCCGCTATCAAAGTCACCTGATTTAACGAAACTTTGAGTTCGGATGCGATCGCTTCGACTAATTTATAACTTTCTGGGTGTACGGCAGTATTATCCAAGGGGTTTTCCCCTCCCCGTATCCGCAGAAATCCTGCTGCTTGTTCAAAGGCTTTTGGTCCCAATTTCGGCACTTTCAACAGTTGACGACGATTTTTAAAGACTCCATTTTCATTCCGATAAGTAACAATATTATTCGCCACTGTTGCAGTAATTCCTGACACAAACGTCAGCAATTCTTTCGATGCCATATTTAAATCTACACCCACATAGTTCACACAACTTTCGACGGTTTCATCTAACTTTTTCTTCAGTAATTTCTGGTCTACATCATGCTGATATTGCCCTACACCAATCGATTTCGGGTCAATTTTCACCAGTTCCGCAAGTGGGTCTTGTAGACGACGACCGATGCTAATTGCACCCCGAACAGTCACATCCAAATCGGGGAATTCTTCACCCGCAAGTTTGCTAGCACTATATATAGATGCTCCCGATTCATTCACCATCACTTTGATTGGTTTCGCTTCGATATTTTGCAACACCTCCGCCACAAATTCATCGGTTTCACGGGATGCTGTACCATTCCCGATCGCAATTAAGCCAATTTGATATTTCTCAATGAATTTCTTCAGGGTTTGTGCTGCTTTTGCCCGTTGTTCTGCCGCTTGATGGGGAAATACTGCCTGATATTCTAAAAATTTACCCGTTTGGTCGAGAACCGCAACTTTGCAACCCGTGCGAAAACCTGGGTCAACTGCTAAGGTTGGTTTCATCCCCGCAGGTGCAGATAAGAGCAATTCCCGCAAGTTAGTTTCAAATGTCTTAATAGATTCAATATCAGCATAAAGCTTCTTCTCGGCGATTACGTCACCAATCAGCGAAGCCTTCATTAAGCGGTTAAAGGCATCCTTAACCATGTCCCGATAAAAAGCCCTAGTTGGAGGATGCTTAACGCGGATTTCCTGGGATTCCAAATAGGAAAGCACAGCCTCACCATCGTACTCAATTTCAAAGCTTAATATCCCCTCATTTTCCCCACGACACAAAGCCAAGAGATTGTGGGGGGCAACATTCCTCACTTTCGCTTGGAAATTGCGATACATTTCAAATTTGGTCGTTCCTTCCGGATGCTCATCATTTTTGATGCGGGAGACAAAAACCCCCTCATCTAACAAATATTCCCGCAAATATGCCCGTAATTCGGCTTTGTCGGCAACTTCCTCAGCGAGAATATCCGCAGCACCTTTTAGTGCATCCTCAGCACTTTTAACCCCCTTTTCCTCGGAAACATACTTTGCTGCTTCCTCTTCCAAAGGTACCAAGGGACCATTTTTCACATTCAACGACTGAATAAACACAGCAAGCGGTTCTAGTCCCTTTTCCCGTGCGATCGCAGCACGGGTACGACGCTTGGGACGATAGGGTAAGTATAAATCCTCTAGCTCATTTTTCTGCAAACAAGCTTCTATTTTCGCCTTTAAATCGTTGGTAAGCTTACCTTGTTCGTTAATTGAGTTGAGTATTGTTGTTTTTCTTTCTTCAATTTCCGTTAAGTAATTATACCTGTCTTGGAGGTCCCGTAACTGTACTTCGTCCATTTCCTCAGTACGTTCCTTGCGGTAACGAGCAACGAAAGGAATAGTCGCACCTTCCGCAAAAAGTTCCAAGGCATTTTTTACCTGATGCGGTGTCAGATTAAGTTCTGTTGCTAGTTGTTGAGGAATGTTTAGCATTGTGTGTCTCAGTTGAAAACACTACTTTACGGTAAGTTAGATAACTATCAGCTTCAGCAGCACTATATTTAGGTGACTTCTGAAGAAAGACGCAAAGTGTTAGATTAATATACCAGACATATCCGGAATCAGAACCGGAATCTACACCCCTGTCTTTGTATGTAATCATGCAGAGTGCAATTCTCCGTGGGAGAGGCTACGCCAACGCAAAAGTTAGTAATTTAGCAATAGTGTCAAATTTAATACTTTTGCTATAGTGAGAAATCAATAAGATAAACATTACGCTTCTGCTTTTGGATTCAGAGGTAACAGAAAATGGTATTTGCCTTTTTAATGCCGCTTTTTACTGGTTTAATTAGTGGCTACATATTTCAAAAAAGCACCGACGAAATAGGCTACTTAGCTGGTGTTGCAGCAGTTATTAGTTTAGTAATTAGCTTAATATTAGCCCCTTGGGAAATTCAGTTGTTATTGCTGGTAGTGGTTTTGGTTTCGACTCACAAGCTTTTGCAACAAAATGAGTCCAGAATTAAATTGCAGAGCGATCGCAATAATTGTACATTAGTTTCCCAACAGCCTCAAATAGAAGTTCCCTGTAAATATCGAGGAGCGAATTACGAACCTCACGATACCGTCACCGAAGTTTCTGAAGGCGAAGTTGTGGGAAAATATCGAGGTTCCCCTTGGCGAAGTCATCAAGCACACATGGAATAGATATGTCGAAAAATGTAGAGACGCGATACATCGCGTCTCTCTAGAGATTAGAAATTAGGGATTTACAGAAAATAAATAGACATCGACCAAATTTAATTATGCGTTACCCAGAACTCTTTGCAAGAGAACCCTACGAACTTGCTAGAGTTTGGCGATCGCTTGACTTTCAAGACAGTCGCTACTAATACTAAACCTTATCAACAAAAAAATTGGGTTTATGCCGAGGTGGCAGGCTACACGAACGAGCATTTTTGAAGTGGGGTGAATAGTTACCTTTAAATGGTGTAATTTAAAGGATAAAGTTTTAGCTTGGTCAGAAAGTACAAAATTTGCCCGCATCATAATATTATTGTCAAGAAAAATATCATGAATAATCGCGAGAGCATTGAAAAAGAAGGGTTATCTTAGACCAACCAATCAGAAGAAACAAACTTCCAGCAATGGAATCGCTTTATTGCAGTTCATGGATTTACCTGGAAGGGAGTTATTTCGCGGTACGACGGGGAAGGAAGAATAACTGAAGTTCTCAATTCCACTCGAAAATTTACTCCTGCATCGGATGTATCCGAGATTGAACACTATCTGTGTTTTATTAATCGTGACGACACCTCAAAAGTTATTGAAAAACAGTGGACAATTGAAAAATGTACGCCAGCTATTATTCATCCTGTAGATCGGGAATCAACTGCAATGTTTTCGTCTCACTTCTCTGGTGTGATGAGCAAACCACGCAGAGAAAACGGTGTCAACTATGCAGAAATTTACTTAAATGAAGGAAACCGTCGTGTAAGTACAGTTATTACTTATTCTCGTCCCGATCGCTCTGAAGAAACAAACAGTAAATGTGTACTTACTAGAATTTCCTTATTCCGCGAGGTAAAGCAAGAAGAATCCCCCTTCCCTTGGTCTGAGGAAAAACCAGAAATTACTAATCGGGAATATCCTCCTGTGCAAGTAATCAATAGTTCAATGTTGCGGTTTGGTAGCTTTGATGAAATTTCGGTGTCCAATGACGCTGTAAATTGGTTAGAAGAAGGTCGATTAATCTTTAATTTTCCAGACGGGATTTCGCTAAATGTACCAAAAACCTTAGAACCTGGTGACAAAACGAACCTGATTCTTAGTTGGAGATATAGTCGCGATCGCATCAAGAGAGCAATTGGTCAATTCAGTGACGATACCCGCGAACCTGATTTGATTACACAGGAATGTATTATCGTATAACGCGATTGGTTACAAGCAAATACCATCTTAATTCAAACAATCGTCTCCGGATGAATTAGCTTGTAACCTGCAGATTTAATCTTCTGATTGTTTATACGTGCATTCAAAGCGCGAAAACTCGGTTGGGAAGCATCCCAGATAATTCTCTCTAAACCCTGGCGATCGCAAATATAATCGCATAATTCCCGACTAGTCCAGCGTAAATCATTCACCAGATTATAAATGCCATTCAGGCTATTTTGACAAGCAAAATCCACGGCTGCAATAATATCATCCAAATGAATCCAACAAGGGAAGCTTTCACCGCTTCCTGGTAAAGTTTTTCCTGCAAGACGGCTTAAACGTTTCATCAACTCTCTACCAGGACCGTAAATTCCCCCTAAACGCAGGATGCAAACTTTTACATTAATACTCGCTGAACCTAACAAAATCTCTTCTGTATCGCACAGCACCTGATTATATTCATTATCCCGATCTACCACAGAAGTTTCATCAACCCATTCGCCATTTTTATTACCGTACACTGAGCAACTACTGAGGTAAATTACCTGCTTGACAGTGGAAGTCTCTTTCAATGCTGCAACCAAATTTTTCGCTGTCGGAATATAAGTTTCCCGGTATACCTCTGCATCCACCTGACGGTCGCTAATGGGAGCAATGGACAACACCGCAATATCTTGATTTTGTAAGAGCGATCGCACGGCTTCGCTGTCTTCCCCTTTCAGTAACTTCTTCTAATTCTTTAACCCGCTCTTGTCTTGTGGTAGTTGCTATTATCGAGCGACTTTGTTGTTGATACCAATATTTTGATAAAGCAGTTCCCACATAACCACAACCAATAATTGCTATTTTCTCCAAATCACCGTAATTATGCTGTGAAGTAACTGTATCAGAAGCTTTTGTATACATTAAATTATAACTCCTGGTTTGCTCATTTTCTTAATAGGTTAGGAAAAACAAGAATAAATAAGTATACCCAATAACATATTGCTAAAAATACTGAGTAATTATAATTTCGGGTTTATGCCCATAGAACCTATAATTACATCAAAGGCTGCGGTTATGCCAAATAAAGAGAAGACTCACAGTCCCCGATAATTTTGATGAGCCTTTGCCAGAAGAGATTTTAAGGGCGTTCGAGGGAAAATGAAAATTCTGCTCGACACGTACATTTTTCTTTGGTTTATTAATGGTTGCACCTACTTTGTTGTAGCGTTAGAAAATGGTGATACTCCAGATTAAGGGGCGCAAGTTTCTTTAATAGTGTCACCTCACCCATCAAGTATTATGTGATGGCGCTATCAGCAAGGTTGTCCAAGATATAAATTATGTTACGAGTTTCAGAAATAAAGCTCCCCTTAGATCATCTTGAAGATGCGATCGCAAATGCCATCCTCAAAAAGCTGCAAATCACGAGGGAGGAGCTAATCGGCTATTCAATTTTCAAGCGCAGTTACGATGCCCGTAAAAAGGGAGAGGTTATCCTTGTTTATATTTTAGATGTCGAGACGAGCCAGGAAAAGCTTATTAAAGAGCGTCTAAAAAAAGACCCCCATGTAATAGTCACACCAGATATGACCTATCGCATGGTGGCACAAGCTCCTAGTAACTGTTCTACTCGACCCATCATTATAGGTACAGGACCTTGCGGCTTGTTTGCAGGCTTGACACTCGCGCAGATGGGGTTCCGTCCACTGATTTTAGAACGCGGGAAAATGGTACGCGATCGCACTGCCGACACCTTTGGTTTTTGGAAGAAAAAAACAGACTTCAACCCCGAATCTAATGCTCAATTTGGCGAAGGCGGTGCTGGTACATTTTCGGATGGTAAACTATACAGCCAAGTTAAAGACCCCCAGCATTATGGACGTAAGGTACTAACGGAATTCGTCAATGCTGGAGCCTCACCAGAAATTTTATACATCAATAAACCCCACATCGGCACTTTCAAATTAGTTGGAATCGTCCAAAATTTCCGCGCTCAAATCGAAGCCTTGGGTGGTGAAATTCGCTTTCAAAGCCGGGTTGAAGATATTGACATCGAAAACGGCAAAGTGCGGGGAGTCACCCTTGCCAGTGGGGAATATATTGCCAGCGAGCATGTAGTTCTCGCAGTCGGTCATAGTGCCCGCGATACCTTCCAAATGCTCTTCGAGCGAGGGGTTTATATCGAACCCAAGCCCTTTTCCATCGGCTTTCGCATCGAGCATCCCCAAAAAATGATTGACCACTGTCGTTTCGGTACCCAGGCAGGTCATAAAATTTTGGGTGCGGCTGATTATAAGCTGGTTCACCACTGCCAAAATGGTCGTTCTGTCTATAGCTTCTGTATGTGTCCGGGTGGCTTGGTGGTGGCAGCAGCATCGGAACCGGGGCGACTTGTGACTAATGGGATGAGTCAATATTCTCGCAATGAGCGCAATGCTAACAGTGGCATCGTCGTCGGTATCACACCGGAAGATTATCCTGGTCATGCTTTAGCGGGAATTGACTTGCAACGTCGTTTGGAAGAGGGTGCCTTTAAGTTGGGAGGTGGAACTTATGAGGCACCAGGGCAATTGGTGGGTGACTTTCTCAACCATCGCCCCTCGACAACATTAGGGGTAGTCAAACCATCTTATACGCCAGGGGTGCATTTGACCGATCTGAGTTCGAGTCTACCTGATTATGCGATCGCAGCTATCCGCGAGGCACTTCCTGTTTTTGATAAACAAATCAAGGGGTTTGCGATGGACGATGCTGTACTAACAGGGGTTGAAACCCGCACGTCATCCCCAATTCGCATTAAACGCAAAGAAGACGGTCAAAGTTTGAATACTGAAGGTCTTTATCCGGCTGGGGAAGGTGCCGGATATGCTGGAGGAATTCTCAGTGCTGGTATCGACGGTATTAAAACGGCTGAAGCAGTAGCTTTAAATATCTTGCGAACTGTAAAAGTTCAATAGATATAGCAAGGGTTTCAGTCCATAGTTTTATTATCAATAAAAGACGTTTAATGATAATATAACAACGGGAAAATAGGAATTT
>NZ_NTFS01000329.1 GCF_002289455.1 Brunnivagina elsteri CCALA 953 | reverse complement strand
AATCGGGTGGCGTTTTAGGCGCGATCGCAGCTTTTATTGTTCTCATTTTTGGCGGCTGGAGTGGTTCAATCATGGCTTGGCTACTTGGCTCTGCTGTCGGTTATACCCAGACTCAAGGCAAAAATGTCAAAACACCTCTAGAAAGTGCGAAACTAGGGGCACAAGCTGGTTTAATGCTGGGAATTTGGTTGTTTGTCGCTAGTGTTATCGAAGGATTAATTGTCAGACCTATTTCGGGACGACCTGTTGCAAATTTTACCGACATTCTCGGATTTGGTTTTTGTAGTTTGGTGGTTGCAACTATTGCTGCTACAGCAATGGCAGCTTTACAAGGATTACACCCTTCCCTACGAAAACAAGCAACATTGGTAGCACTGGCATTCGTTTTAATCCTTTTCCCTTTTATTGACCAATTGGCACAAACACGTTGGATTGCCACTACGATTGAAATCCAGATTTTTATTATGCTAGCGCTGGGGTTAAATATTACTGTGGGTTTTGCGGGGTTGCTCGATTTGGGTTATGCTGCATTCTTTGCCATCGGAGCTTACACAACAGGTTTGCTATCGTCACCTCAACTGAATATCCACTGGAATTTCTGGTTAGTGATTTTTATTGCCGCAGGTGTCGCCGCAATTGCAGGGGTATTATTAGGTACGCCAACATTACGTTTGCGTGGTGATTATTTAGCGATCGTGACTTTGGGATTTGGGGAAATTGTCCCGGTTCTGTTTCGTAATTTAACTAGTGTGCGTATTGATGAACCAATTTCTAAAATTATCGGTGGTTTGATTGGTCGTCCAGAAATCGCTTTGTGTTTGCTTGGTTGCGAATCTCCGATTAACTTAACTGGGGGAGAATCGGGAATTAACCCAATTGACCGTCCTTTTTTACCAATTATTGGCACATTTACCAGTAGTAACTATTACCCTTGGTATTACTTAATTTTACTATTAGTTGTCCTTGCCTATTTCTTCATTGGTCGCTTGCGTGATTCCCGTTTGGGTAGAGCTTGGACTGCGATTCGTGAAGACGAACTAGCGGCAAGTGCAATGGGCATAAACCTGGTCAAAACCAAACTCCTAGCATTTTCAATGGGAGCAACGTTTTCGGGGTTTGCAGGAGCTTTTTATGCAGCTTATATTAGTGCCATATTTCCTAGTGTCTTCGACTTCTCAGTATCGGTAATTATCCTCTGTATGGTGATTCTGGGAGGTTTGGGAAATATGAACGGGGTAATTTTAGGTGGCATCGTGATAATGGGAGCAGATCGTCTGGTTTTACCCCAACTAGCAAAACTCTTGGAAGGAATTCGCAACACCTCAATTTTGCCTTACATTGCCAATCCCCAATGGCAAGACTTTATACGCATTAGTTTAGACCCAACCCAGATGCGAATGTTCTTGTTTGGATTGACTTTGGTAATTATGATGCTGGTACGTCCAGAGGGAATCATACCCGACAAACAACACCAAGCTGAGTTACATAGCGACGAATTGGAAAATCAAGATGCTTTGGCAAAATCAACAGGTGTTTAGTTCTGATTGAGGATTTGAGTATTTAAATGTAAAAAATAAAACCAATGAATGCAAACGTAAGTAACAACATTCCCATACTCGAAACGCAACAATTAACCATGCGTTTTGGTGGATTAACAGCAGTTAATCAAATTGATTTTGTCTTAGAACGAGGCGCGATCGCAAGTCTGATTGGTCCGAATGGTGCGGGTAAAACCACTTTTTTCAACATGCTGACGGGGATTTATGCCCCCAGTGCTGGTAAATTATTGCTCAACAACGGCGATATCACGGGAACCGCACCCGATAAACTCGTAACATTAGGTGTAGCCCGAACCTTTCAAAATATCCGCTTGTTCAACAATATGTCCGTACTGGATAACGTCTTGGTGGGGATGCACAGTCGTTTGAAAGCAAATTTAGTCGGAACATTATTACGTCCTCCCCAAGTCGTGCGTGAAGAGCTAGATGCAAGGGACAAATCCAAATATTGGTTAGACTACGCAGGAATAGCCAAATCCCGCATTTTTGAGATGGCAAAAAACCTTTCATACGGGGAACAAAGACGCTTAGAAATTGCCCGCGCTTTAGCTTGCGAGCCACAATTATTACTCCTTGACGAACCAACAGCAGGGATGAACCCAGCCGAAACAGTTGAATTAACTAGATTTATTCAGCGACTACGGGATGACCTCAAACTGACTGTGTTACTGATTGAACATGATATGAAACTCGTGATGGGAATTAGCGATCGCATTACCGTCATGGCAAGTGGACGCAAAATCTCCGAAGGAACCCCAAACAAAGTTATAAATGACCCCATCGTCATCGAAGCATATTTGGGTAAAGACGACGACGATTAAACGTAGAGACGACCCGATGGGTCGTCTATATTAAACATATTAAACATATTAAAATTCCAAATTCCAAACCCCCATCATACCCCACCTAAAAAACATGCTACAAGTAAAAGACATCCACACATATTACGGAAATATCCAAGCACTAAAAGGCATTTCCATCGAAATTAAAGAAGGTGAAATTTGCACTTTAATTGGTAGTAATGGAGCCGGAAAAACCACATTATTACGGACAATTCAAGGTTTAATTCGTCCCCGACAAGGTGATATTTACTTTGAAGGAAAATCGATTAAATCAGTACCTCCAGAAAAAATAGTTAGCGATTTACATATTGCCCAAAGCCCCGAAGGCAGAATGATTTTCCCCCGGATGACCGTTTTTGAGAATCTAGAAATGGGTGCTTTTAGCCGTCGGAACAAAGAAGGGATAAAATCCGACTTAGAATATGTTTTAAATCTTTTCCCACGCTTACGCGAACGTCTAGAGCAAAAAGGTGGAACCCTAAGCGGAGGAGAACAACAAATGCTAGCAATTGGACGAGCATTAATGTCCCGTCCGCGTTTATTACTATTAGATGAACCCAGCATGGGATTAGCACCAAATTTAGTCAAAGAAATTTTTAAATTAATTAAACAAATTAACCAGGAGAAGCATACAACGATTTTGTTAGTCGAACAAAATGCAAAAAAAGCATTGGAAGTCGCAGATAGTTGTTATGTGTTGAGAACAGGGAAAATTGAACTTGAAGGTTCTGCTAAAGAATTACAATCGAATGAAGAAGTTCGCAAAGCTTATCTTGGTGAAGAATAATTATAAAAATGTTGGGTGTTTTCGCACGAAAATATTTTATGTAAATTGAAAGATATATTTTGCATCGTAACCTAGCATTAAAATTTGTTATTTACTAATATATAATGTTGGGTTACGCAGAGCCTTCACCCAACCTACAATAAATTATGGAATTTGTGCGATCGCAATTATGATTGGCTTGATTATATTCTTGAAAAAACCTATAAAAATGTAGTACGATCGCAATCTTATGTAGGTTGGGTGGAGGCTTTGCATAACCCAACACATGATATGAAGAAAACGAAAATTATTTAAACAAAAAAATATCTAAACTCACCAATAGGAGAGACACTTTAAACAACTTATAAAATGTTGGGTTACGACGCAAATGTAGATTTATTATATCGCTACAAATATCTCTCATGCGTCTCCACCCAACCTACAATCTATCTAAATATTCCTAACCGATCAAACTAATTCCCCGCTTGACTAATGCATCCGCAGTAATACCATTAAATGCCATCAACTCACCTGCACTTGCGGTAGTTTCCCCCCGCTTCCATGCAAAGGTATCCCGTGGACAATTACTTCTCAACATCACAGGTTCTAACATCGCTGATGCACCACCTGTAACACCAATTAAGCCATCTCCACCAAACAATTCATCAAATTTAGCATCATTAATAAATCCACCATCAGCTTCCGAACAAGTGTCCCAAGCGACATCACTAGCGCGATATAAACGACGGGGATTAATAATAGAAACTATTCGACTTCCTATACCTTGTTCCTGTAATTTTTTCGCAGCTTCGTACACTGGTAATAATGTCATATCCCCAATTACTGCAAAAACTACTGTCTTACTCCCCCCTTTTGCAAGAGGGGGTTGGGGGGGTAATTCTTGAAGTGCGATCGCACCATTTTCTAATCCTTCCCTAGTTTGAGCAAAGGTGGTTCTAATTGCTAAGGGTGATTTACTCGCTGTAATCACAATTCCCTTATTCTTGGTGGTTAATGCCCAGTCGTAACAAGCTTGAATGCTATTAGCATCACAGGGAAAAACAGGGAAAATATTACCATTTCGCATCATAGAAGCAAAATAAGCTTCAATTTCTGGACGTTGATGTGTCCAACCGTTGCGCCCTTGTTCTAATGCCCCTGCGGTGTATAAAGTAATTGTGGAAGGGGTTTGTCTGCGTAATTCTGCCATCGCTTGGGTGACGGTTTGCCAAATTGGTAATCCATTAATCGCGAAGGATTCGTAGGAACACCACAATGTTCTCGCACCCATTAATGCTAAACCTGCTGCTAACCCTGCACATGCGTCTTCGCTCAGGGGTTCGTAAACTTGCCCTCCTGGTGCTTGATTATACAAGTCATCTTTGACGGGATGATTGATTTTCAATGCTTGGTTAATATTGGCAATTCCTGATGCTTCGTTTCCGTCAGCGTTAGTGACGATAAAGTTTTTGTCTTTTTGCCCGACGTAACCAACTAATTTACCCATTGCTGTGGTGGCAACTTTGGCTTCTCCTCCCACTGCATATTCTTCCAGGGGTAAACTACCAATGTCTGCCAATGGTAAAACAAATTCGGTAACGGCTGTTTTCGATGCGGAACCACCACCAGCTTTTTCTAAGTTGCTTCGTACTAATTCCCAAGCTTCGGCAGGTAGTGCGATCGCTTTCAATGTTTCGACAATGTGGGGTGCGTCGAGGGTATCTTTGGGATATAGGTTATGGGATTTGGCTCCCCGTGCATGTACGCCTGCGCCTTTGAGTTGTTTTATGATAAATACGGTGAGTTTGCCGCTTAATGCGGATTTTGCCGCTTTATCGATTCCTGTTAATATGGCTGAGGTGAATTCCATTCTCTTTTGGATTGAGAATGCGGTGCTATCGACATAATCACCAGGTTGGTTTTTGTCGTCGAAGTCTTTGGCATTAACTAAAATAACTTCATCAAAACCGTTACCTTGCCAGTACGCAATCATCTCTGCATTAGTTTTGGTGGAAACCATGCTGTGGTGTTCTTGGCTGAATCCATTCCATACCAAAACAGGTAAAAAATTTGTGACTTCGGGATATGCGGTATGGAAATGTGCTATACCACTCATGATGTAGGGTTCACCTAAACCACCATCCCCAACAGTGAAGGGGAAGAGCTTGTCACGGTGGAGTAGTGCTGCGGACATGGCAAAGTGTTGTCCTTGTCCTAATGGTCCAGCTGGTGCGAGAATACCAGGTATATAGCCGGAGAGATGTCCTAACAAACCATGTTTTTCACGGAAGCGATCGCGTAATTGTTGAACTGTGGATATGCCCATGTCTTCAAGCGATCGGTCTAAGAACATGGCACTATAAAAGCCGGGAGCATGGTGTCCAACTTCGGTGAGAATGTTTTTATGTCCGAGCATGACAAGCGCTGCATATGCCTCTGCTTGGCTGGCAAATCCACCAGGATGTCCGGAAGCTTTGGAACCTGTAACTTGTAATGTTAGATAGCGTAATGCATCGGCGTAAAGGATGGTTTGGTATACTGCTGCATCGTCTTTGGGGTTGACAGCACCATCGATTACTACGCTTTCTTTTCCATATTTATCAAATTCTGGTAGAGGTTCCCCAAAATATTGTATGCCTTCGCAAAATTTGGGTGCTGAGGTGGGTTTTGGGGTGGTTGCTGTCATGCTGAAGTACCTTACAAATATCCTGTTGTGATGGAGGGTTGATTGTCCATTTGGGTTTAGTTTGTTGAATTATGTTGATAATGAATAATGCAAAAATGCTTCTATACATGGCTTTGCATTCACACAATCCAAAATTTTAGTTCCCAATGGCGTGATTGTCCAATTCAACAAAGATTTTACAACTTCTTGGTTATGGAGATTTATTTGTTTTCCACAAGTTAATCATAAGTGAATTAAGGGGTAAGGGGGAAGTGCATTAATTTGCCTCGTTTTTACTATATTGCAGTAAAAATTAATATTTAAATCTTGTCCATTTCATATCTGGGAATTTTTGATTATTTTCAGGATTTACCTAAATGGTATATGGGGTTCTTATTTTTGAGGTAATTAACCGCAGGTAAACGCAGATGAATTGAATATCGCAGGGATGTCATGGGAACTGGAGTTTTTCAACAAGATATATTAAGGTAGTGAATTAGTGTAGTTGAGAACGAAACCTTAAAGATTTGAGTTACAGCCGTTTACAAAATCCAGGATTTGAGATTGGTTTGAGTTCAGATATCGTGTTCCTGAGAATTATGACAATGACAAATATACAATGGATTTTACCAGTATTCTTGATTGTACTGGGATTGCTCGCTGGTATAGTTGGCGAAAAAGCCATTTACGACAAGCTGAAAACATTTGCTAGTCACAAGAAAATACCTGGCAGTGAAATTATCATGCGATCGCTCCACAAGATGATATTTCTCTGGTTCGTATTAGCTGGTTGTTTTGCGGCAATTTTAAGTCATCCTCTTGTTAATCGTGAAGCGAATCGGGAAATTTTTGATGTTTTCCAAAAGATTCTGACTATCATTTTTCTCTACTCGCTAACATTGGTTTTTGCCAGACTGACTTCAACTTTTGTCAGTATATTTATTCGCAAATCTGGAGGTAGTTCGGCTTCTTTATTTTCTAATATTGCCAAAACTTCTGTTTTAGCATTGGGTACACTAATTATCCTCCAAACTGCGGGGGTGAAAATTACGCCAATTATCACAACTTTGGGAATTAGTGGTTTGGCTGTTGGTTTGGCGCTAAAAGATACTTTGGAAAATTTATTTGCAGGGTTTCATTTAATTTTTTCTAAGCAGGTTCATACTGGTGATTATGTCAAGTTAGATGGTGGTCATGAGGGCTATGTGAGTGATATAACTTGGAGAAATACAACGATTCGGGAAATTTCTAATAATGCCATAATTGTACCTAATTCTAAGTTAGCATCGGCTATTTTCACTAATTTTCATCTCTTAGCCAAAGAGAGTACTTTAACTGTAAATGTCGGTGTAAATCATGATACTGACCTTGAAAATGTTGAACGAATTACAGTGGAAGTTGCTAAAGATGTGATGCAACAAGTTTCACCAAAGTTAGTTATACATGAGCCTTTTATTCGCTTTCAAAAGTTTGGTGAGACTAGTATAGATTTTACTGTTTTTATTCGCGTAAATGATTTTTTTGACCAGCGTATTGCTCGACATCTGTTCATTAAAGCTTTACACAAAAGATTTCAAATAGAAGGAATTAGAACTTTTTCTGCTACTACTTGATTGATGATATTCCCGACTTCTTCTGGAAGTCGTAGATATTATACATCTCCGTAAAAGACGTAGAGACGTAGCATTGCTACGTCTCTACAGGGGAGGGGTTTTGGATAATGTATAATTAATTCTCGGAGATGTTTATTGAGATTGGTTGATATAAAATTCTATTACAGAGATTTAATTTACATTTAACTAATAGTTAAAATAACTATCAAAGTCAAGATAAAGCCATCACAACAAATT
>NZ_NTFS01000328.1 GCF_002289455.1 Brunnivagina elsteri CCALA 953 | reverse complement strand
CAATGGTATTTCTCTTACCTGAATTTTATACTTATTTCTATTTCCTTCTGCCATCTGCCTTTCAACTTCTGCCTTCTTCTGGCTAACGCCAATAGGTAAATGAAAGATTTAAGAGGTATTTAATCATGGCTGCACGTAAATCATCAGTGACTAATTTTCAGGCGATTGGTGATTCTGTATTAGGCGATTATGCTGTTAGCGATTACTCAGAAAGAGTATATACCAAAGCTTACTATTCCATTCGCTCTCTGTGTGGATTAGTGGCAAAGCGAACCTTGAAAGAAACCTTTAGCTGGGACGAATTCAAAGAACGGTTTACTAATGACTTTGGGAAGGTGGAAGAAAAGCGATTTTCCCTTGAACAATTGCTGGAATATGCTAACCGTAAATTTGGTAAAACATTGGAAGACTTGTTAATCCAACATCAAGTTTCCTGGCAGCGTAGACAAGAATATTTGGAGCGTAATAGCATAGAAAATCAAGCAGAAGTAATGGTAGAAAATACCACCTACTAGTTCCAAATCAATCAAACCTACGAATCCTCTGGCATTAACGATGCTGGAGGATTTTGGTTAAAGTTGCATTTTCGCTTCAACTAATGTGCTTTTAATCAGAATCCAACTGCTGACAACATTATTCATCTACTACGAATATGCTACGGAATGGTTATATAGTCTGGGAAGGTGCGTCTTTAATTGATAGCTCTCCCATCGTTTTGATATTAACCGGCTTTGTGAACCCCACATCTAACCGCAAAACTGGAAGCCAAATGATTCAATCTTGGATTCTTTCACAAAATTATGTTCCGACATACGCTGCAAAACATGGTTTCGATAATTCGATTTGTGGTGATTGTCCGTTAAAGTTGAGCGATAATGGTAGCTGTTACGTCAATCTTCTCACCCCAAATAACATTTATCGTTCCTATATTGCTGGCAATTATCCTCAATTTAGTGAGAAAGAATTAGCGATTTTACAACACTATCGCTATCCGATTAGACTTGGTTCTTACGGCGACCCGACAGCAGTGCCATTAGAAGTTTGGGAGCCGATTATTTTGGCATCGGGAAAACATACTGGGTACACACATAGACATAAAAATTGTGATTTACGGTGGCAAAAATACCTCATGGCTTCTGTCGAAACCGAACAAGAAGCGAAACAAGCACAAAACCAGGGATGGAGAAGTTTTAGAATCATCGTTCCCGATGCAGCATTAAGCGACAACGAAATACTTTGCCGACACACGGAAGATGACAGGATTGATTGCAGTAAGTGCCTTTTATGTGATGGAAGCTCAACTAAACCGAATATTGCTGACAAAGTTCACGGGCTGAATTGGAAAGTATCGAACTTTCTCAAATACCTTGAATCGACATCAAATTAATCCAGGAAAGGCGGAAATGGAAGTAAGTGAAATACTCTTTCTGCCTTTCTAAATTAATAGCATTACGGCAGCGAAAAGTTTGTAGGGAAGGTCTCCTTCTTACAAAGTTTGGCAGGACGGAAACCGACACCGCCAACTTTGCGCTTCTACAAAACTTTTGAATACAAGAGAAATAAAAAGAAGATTTGAGGAAAAAAATTATGGCGCAAGTTTTGAGTGAGCCACAATTTCAGATATTAACTCATCAATATACAGGAGAGAAAACGGGAAGGATTTACTTTCCAGCTTTGTTTCTGGCTGAGTTTCACACAAGTGTTACTCAATGGCTACAACAACGGGAAATTATCTTTGGGAAGGCAGATTTAAAGTGTTACGAAGATGGCTCGTTTCGATTATATTTTCGGATAAGTAATCCTCTGGAAGCAGAATATTTTCGATTAGTAAATGCCCTCATGAATAAAAGCAGTTCTGATAACAAGGAGAAATCTTGATGCAGTTAAAATATCGTAGTTTTGTCGGTGATATTGACATTACCAATTATCAAACCCCTCAAATTGAAGCCATTTCCCCGCAATTACAAGAACCTGAGAAAATCAAACATATCCTCATCGGTTCACGTAAAGTTGTAACCAATACGATACAAATTCTACATCAGCTTGGATATGCAGATGTCAAAAATTGGAGTCCTTTGTTAGCAACTGAGAATCCTGGGGAGGTTATGAATGAGCCTGTTAATTTGTGGGTTGATTTGAATTGCGATCGCTTTCCCCAAACCCACAACCTAAACCTAAAATTCTACAAAGTTCTCACGCTCAACACATGGGGAGGTGTGGAATCGGGAGGATAAATTAGATCGACTTGTACCTGACGGCTGCTATTTGCGGGCATATTCAGCTTCACTAATGGTTCTAATATTTGCCCGGTGCGATGCCACAAATGTACGTAGCGAGTCAGTTGTTTTCCGCCATCATCAACATATTTAACCCTCACCATACCCCGAAAAAATGGGAAATCTAATGATGGTTTGCGAAAACGTAATCCACCTTTAGATAATCTATCTTCTTTCAATGGTGTTTCTAAAGTAACACTCACGGCTTGGGTTTTATTGCTGCTATTTTGCAACGGCAAAGTTAATTTATACTCGATTCCATAATTTCCATGAGCTTCGTATGCCGTATCGGGATAGCGAACTAACATTTTTGCCGTTTGGTTTTGTTCTGTACCTAACCTCCCACCTCGTAAAGTTACCAATCCGTAGGAAAGTGCTTTTCCAGGTTGGGGAATTTTTAATTGGGGTTTAGCGCTACCGGGATTATCAGTAAAAACCGCTTGCCATTGTGAACCTTGGGATACACCTGCGACGCGACCGTAAATTAACTGACCACCGATAGCATCGGGTGGTGTGGGGATTTTGTCGCGGGGTCCGGCTAATTTACTATTGTCGAGTAATCCTTGCCATTCTCCCAAATTAGGTGCGCGATCGCGATAGCCACTCCTAGTAGTAGTATCGCTCCCATCTGCATTTTTCTTCGCAAACATCGCTAAACTGGCAATATAGATTTTGCCGCTACTTTCCAACCGGAAAAAACTCGATCGACCGTTAACGGGTTTCTGTAATCCACGCACGGGTACGGGATGATTCAACAACATCCGGGTTTTTCCGGGGGGAATTACCAATTTTGCTGGAAAATCGGGTTGACGCACACCCCGTAAAACATCGGCAACAGCTCTCGCTCCGGGACCAGAAAATGCTTTACCATCGTTATTCTCGATATAGGGGGGTAATGTCACAAATGGCGCTTCGGTCATCAAATAACTTGCTGCTTGCAGCGTATTCACCGTTACAGCTTTTTTGCTGGGGTTGTGGAGCATTATCCCAATATAAAGGGTTTGTAAGTCCTTGGGACTGTGGGTGTAGTGGTGGGCAAATAAATCGAAACGTCCTTGAAATGGATAATTTAGATGGGGCGATACATTTGGTGGAGCTACTTTTTTCCCTGTTGGGGGAAATGTCGAGAGTAAAATTCCCTCATTTTTAATCCATTCGGGGCTGTTGCTATTGAAAACGGGAACTGTGTTTAATTTTCCTGGTAATGCACGTATTTCTCCGGGTTGGATAATTTCCTGTGGTGTCGGTTTCGCTGGTGCTTGGGCTGTGGTACGAAATATTTGGTTGACTCCCAATCCCATCATTGCGAGTAATACTGGTGTAAATAGTTTGATTTGTGGTTTGAGCGATCGCATATATTAAAAGCTTCGAGCCGAAAGTTATTAGTAAGGTGGCATAGTGTAAAGTAGCACCTTTTGCCAACGAGTCTTAATTAATAATTGACTCGATTTACCTACACTTGTTGCATTTAGGTAAATAACGATTGTTAGTTGTAATTACTTCTAGCTTTGTCAGGAATTTTGCTGTAAAAGTGTCAGATATATAACAAATAAGCTATTTTGTTGTGATATTCCACAGGAGCGATCGCAGATTTTATTGTTGTCAACAAATAATTCTGAAAATTTATAAGCGTGTTAGTGCGATCGCTCGCAGAAGTCAGTTCCTGTGAGAGTTTCGCAGTATAAATATCCTTGAGAGGAGTATTTTTTTCTTGGGCTTGGAGCATTTTGTCAGCAACAGCATATTTGGTTTGGCACTGTATGAGTAAATAAGATTTTTAAAGGGTGTTGCTGAATCATGGGATGATTTCACACTATTTTGAACGAATGATTAATAGTTTCAGCCGCTAATTCATCCCGCATTTATGCAACGCCGATTTTTGAAGCCTAATGCGCTGCGATCGCTCCACAAATTCTTGGGGTATTAAACTGAAACGCATCTAAAATAAGACTTTTGAAGTGTGATTTACCTATTGTATAGTACAATATTACTAACTAAATTGTACAAAATACTTCCATAACAGCAAGTATTTAGTATAATATTTGCGCCATCTTTTAAAAATCAATGTCCAGCGCATACCAAGTAAACCAGCCATCAAATAATGCCACACCCAAGCAAGAATCAATTACAGGAGTGGTAGAACGTTTGACGTACCATTCTGAGGAATCTGGTTATACGGTAGCAAGGTTACAACGCTCCAGAGTATCAGAATTAACCACAATTACTGGTAGCTTCGCAGGTATTCAACCAGGACAAACTCTTCAACTAAACGGATTTTGGCGGGAACATCCCCAATACGGATTGCAATTCCAAGTCACCAATTACAAGGAAACCAAACCAGCCACAATTACGGGTATCGAAAAGTATTTAGGTAGTGGTCTAATCAAAGGAGTTGGTCCCGTCACCGCCAAACGAATTGTCGCCCATTTCGGAATCGAAACCCTTGATATCATCGAAAATCAGATCGATCGCCTACATGAAGTTAATGGCATCGCCAGAAAACGAATCACGATGATAAAGAAGGCATGGGAAACTCAAAAAGCCATCAAAGAGGTAATGGTGTTTCTGCAATCTCATGGCGTTTCCACTATCTATGCAGTCAAGATTTACAAAAATTATGGGGATAAGTCTATTGGAATTGTCACAACGAATCCCTATCAACTGGCAACCGATATTTACGGGATTGGATTTCTCACTGCCGATAAAATTGCTCGTAACTTGGGTGTACCAACCGATTCCGAATTTCGTTACCGTGCTGGGATTACCCATATAATCAATGACGCATCGGAAGACGGACATTGCTATTTACCGCAACCAGAATTAATTGAGGAAGTCTCCAAATGCCTCAAAACTGATGACCACCAACCAATGGAAGAGGGAATTGCAACAATCATCAAAAATATGTCCCTCGCGGATGAACTAATTCGAGAAAGCTCCCCTGACAAAACGTTACTTTGTTACAATCCTGCATTTTTCAACACTGAGAACAATTTAGCACTACTAATCGCCCAACGTTTAAGAAGCCCCATCAACCCAGACATGGAGCGTGTTCGCACATGGCTTACACGTTTTACCGAAAGTAGAAAAGTTGAACTTTCACCACAACAACAACAAGCTGTGGAGATGGCAGCTTATTCACGAGTATTAATAGTTACTGGTGGTCCAGGAACAGGGAAAACCTTTAGTGTGCGTACTATTGTGGGATTGTGGAAAGCGATGGGAAAATCAATTGCCCTCGCAGCACCTACAGGACGAGCAGCGCAACGCTTAACTGAGATGACGGGATTGGAGGCAAAAACCGTACATAGATTGCTGGAGTTTGACCCTAAAAGTATGGGTTTCAAGCGGGATATGAAAAATCCCCTGCCGCAAAAAGCAATTATCATCGATGAGGCGAGTATGTTGGATTTATTCTTGGCATACAGTTTAATCAAAGCTATATCCGAAGACAGCCAAATTCTGGTGGTTGGTGATGATGATCAGCTGCCTTCCGTTGGACCAGGCAAGGTGCTTGCAGATTTAATGAATTCGGGAAAAGTGCCAGTTGTGAGGTTAACACAGATATTTCGCCAAGCACAAACAAGTGCGATTATTAGAAGTGCCCACCAAATCAACCTTGGGCAATACCCCAATATCGAGCCAATTTCTGAAACTCCTCAATCTGATTGTTTGTGGCATGGTGGTGGGCAGCAACCAGAGCATGGTGTTCAAGCAATTAGTGAGTTGATTACAGATTTTATTCCCAAGCTTGGTTTTAATCCTGTAGCTGATGTACAAGTATTATCCCCAATGACCAGGGGATTGGTGGGTACGCGCAATCTCAATAACGTATTGCAGCAGTTGATTAATCCTCCTAATCCACAGAAGCTGGAAGTAACAAGAGGTGGGACTGTTTTTCGGGTAGGCGATCGTGTGATTCAACTCACCAATGATTATAATCGCGAAGTATTTAATGGTGACGTGGGATTTATTACAAAAATCGATACTGAGGAACAAGAGGTAATAGTACAGTATCAAGAACGTGATGTTACTTACGACTACGCAGATTTGAATGAGCTTGGTTTAGCTTGGAGTGTGACTATCCATAAATCCCAAGGTTCAGAATACCCAGTGGTAATTATGCCGATATACACCCAACACTACATGTTACTATCACGAAACTTGATTTATACGGGGTTAACTCGTGCGAAGAAACTGGCGATAATTGTTGGCTCTAAGAAAGCGATCGCAATGGCTGTGCGATCGGTTAATCAAAAGGAACGCTATACCCAATTGCGGGAAAGATTAGCTCAAATTTAAGCGATATGCCGTGAAAGCCTTGCATACCGGGGTAAGTGAGCGGGAGCAATGACGAATATATATTAAAACTCCATCTGTTGAATCTTCACTCAGGTTAACTTCAAATATCCTTGAAAAATGCCATCTTTGTCAGTTGTTTGCTAAAACCTACCGACTCATACAACCGCAACGCACCGTTAGGATTATCCGCATTGACACCAAGTTGGGCAAATTCCATTCCCTTATCCTTGAGTCGCTGCAAACCAGCTAGCAACATTGCCCGTCCCAATCCCATGCGTCGGTAATTGCGACGGGTACCGAGAACTCCAATAAATCCAACTTTTTTACCAATGCGATCGCTATATTCGGGTTTAATTTCGCAAAAACATAGCGCTGCCAAACTACCATCATCGGCAACGGCAATTAAATCGAGTTCGGGTTTGTAGTGGGTTTCCTTCAACCAATGTTCCATACTCTCCAAAGTCACCGGATGGTGGTTCCAATGGTCGAGAAATGACTCATTGAGTAACTCTAACCAAGCTAATTTATCGGTTATAGGATTCATCTGACGTAAAGTTAAACCAGGGGGAAATTGTGGTTGTTCCACAGGTTCTACAAGACTCCGTTCCATGCGATCGCTTCTTCTTTCGCAGATAAATCCAAATTTCTCCAAAAGGGTAATTCTCTCGGTTTGGGTATCCCTGGCACCCGCTCGCAATTTTACCGGGAAACCCCTTTCCTGTTTGACTTCCGCCATTCTTGTCTCTGCCCATTGAAAAATCTGGGATTCTAAATTCTTACCCCGTATATCGGGATGGACGTAGAAACTTAAGGCTCCATCGATCGCATCACTGGGTTCGCTAATCCACAAATCCCCATAGCCAATTAAGTTACCATTTCCATCTTCCCAAAGCCGTATGTCTTTGTTTTTATCTACTCCAGGTGCATCTAGCTCGTTTTTTAATTCGGTTACGGATGCACCATCATCCAAATTATCGAAGCAACAGCAAATATTAATCAGATCGACAATTAGGCGCAAATCTGCTGCTCCTCGAAAATTTCGCATTTCTAAGGTTTGTTGGAAATTAATTTGCATAAGATTAAATAGCAATATTTTAATACTACCAATAT
>NZ_NTFS01000327.1 GCF_002289455.1 Brunnivagina elsteri CCALA 953 | reverse complement strand
GCGCGTTACCAGGCTGGAGCCTGTTAACGAGAGGGTGAGGGTCTTCACCCCTCAACAATTAGCCAACAGTATCCTTGATGAGGGGAGAGGTTAGAGAGGGGTTCCATATTAGTCTTTTTCAATATTTTCTATCTTGAATTGGGAAATCTCGCAACTTTATTTCATTAACTATTTAAGTTTGTCCTTTTAGATTGAATAGATTGGTACAAATCTCTCACTTTTCCTACTTGTATTTAGCCTTTATCGATTTTTATAATCAAACCTTCATGTGCTAATTCAGCTTTGGCAAAAACAGATTGAATTTTGACTTGTACATCATCAAGGAAATCATCATCATCATCAGGATGATGCTGGGAAAGCACCAATTTTTTAACCCCACTATTATTTGCTAAATTGAGGGCTGTTTCCCAATGAAAATCAAAATCTTTGTCTTTTCTCGGTGTTAATTCAATATAAGTTGCATTAGAAATCAATAAATCAACACCTTGAGTTAATTCGAGAATACCCTTAGCAATAGATTCAGAATGAGCATCAGATTCTTTACTCAAATCAGTCAAATAGGCAACGCTATAATCTTGCCAATTGACTCGATAACCGATGGATTTCTGATTTTGATTAATTAAAGCTGTAGTTACAATCACATCATCATTAATGTTGATAACCTGTCCAGGATTAAAGTGATTAAACTTTAACTCTGACTGCATTACCTGTAATGGGTAGGGAAAGTGAGGCTGTAACATTTGGTCATACAAACATTGTTTAATAGATGCACTATTAGAAGCCGCAGTACCGTAAATATAAAGGTGATTTTCTGGGATAAATGCTGGAGCAAAAAACGGAAAACCTTGAATGCGGTTGGATTGGGAATTGGTAAAAAATAAATGTGCTTCGAGTTTATTGTGGTTTCTCAAGCTTTTGCCTAAGTTTCGTAAACCAGTACCACCATCAAAAATCAGGCGTTTTCCAGCTACGAACATCTCGACACAGGTAGTATTTCCACCATAACGACGGGTGTCACTACTCGGTGTGGCAATTAAACCCCGTACACCCCAAATTTGTACGGTGAAATTTCCCATTTGGCTCTCCAAAGGGGAAGCTTCTGCTTGATTTAAGTGAATTTGAGGATGCGATATCTCAAAATTTGACATTGTTTTGGAAATTAGGTCTGACTGAGCAAGTCATCATAGCGTCGTACTTCTGACAGTCGGTTTTGTCCATCTACGATGACAACTGTAGGAGAGTACGATTTTAACTCATCTAAACTAAACTGCCCGTAAGACATTATAATCAAGCGATCGCCCGAAATGCCTAGACGTGCCGCAGCCCCATTTAACTCAATTGCCCCAGAATTGGCTGGTGCGGAAATCGCATAAGTCGTGAAACGCTGACCATTGGTAACGTTCACTACATGCACTTGCTCAAAAGGAACAATTCCAGATTTTTCTAATAAAGTTTGGTCAATGCTAATACTACCAATGTAATTAATATTTGCTGCCGTGAGGGTGCAGTTATGAATTTTTGCCAGAAGAAGTGTCCTGTGCATTGTAAATAGTTAGGAGTTAGGAGTTAGGAGTTAGGAGTTAGGATATAAATGTATGTAGAGACGACCCACTGAGTCGTCCCTAGCTCCATAAATTATTTAGAGACTGCTTTGATACACTTATCTACAAGAGGTTGAACTGTTTCAACATCTTGCCAACCACGAATTTCTGTGACTTTCTTTTCCAAATTTTTGTAAGTGCGGAAAAATTCGGCAATTTCGTCTAATTTGTGTGGTGCGATGTCTTTAAGTGATTTTACGTGAGCGTAGCGTGGATCTTTGTCGGGAACGCAAAGAATTTTTTCGTCGCGATCGCCTCCATCAATCATTTCTAACATCCCGATTGGTCTTGCTGCAATCACACACCCTGGAAAAGTTGGTTCATCCATGATTACCATTCCATCTAAAGGGTCGCCATCATCAGCTAAAGTGTTGGGAACGAATCCGTAATCATAAGGATATTTCACCGAAGAATAAAGCACTCTGTCTAAAGCAAATGCATTTAAATCCTTATCAAATTCGTATTTATTTTTGCTCCCACCTGTAATTTCAATTAGAACATTAATTATACCTGGTTTTGGTTGGGCAGGAATACGGGACAAATCCACAATTTTCTCTCCTATGGTTATGCAAAAATCGAGCAATCAAACTGATTCCCCGTCTAGAATTTTAGAATTAATTGGTACACTTTCTTATATTTACTTGGGATTGGGCATTGGGAATTGGGAATTGGGGATTGGGTAGATTTCCTCTTACCTTTTACCTTGCCCTTTGCCCTTTGCCCTTTAAGAGTTGCGATATCCGAAAAAATTGATGCTATATTCGGTAATTTTGACTCCGCTTTGCTCTTCAATTTTACGAATCAATTCTTCGGGTAGTTCTACATGCACGTCGAGAATTTGATTTGTATCTAAACAATTAATGTGGCTGTGGGAATCGCTAATATTGCCGTATAAGCGTCCATCACAACGCTCGACACATTCAATGATTCCCTGTGATGATAAAGCTTCTAAGTTCTGATAAACTGATGTGTGACCGATGCCTTTGCCTTGATGATTTAGGCGATCGTAGATTTCACGCGCCGAAAGGTGTTCTTCAGCTTGCCACAGTAATTCTAAAATAAAACGACGTTGGCGGCTAACACGCATACCCAAATTTTGGCATCGCTCTAATGCATCTTCGAGCGAACGTATGGGTTTTGAAGTTGTTGATGTCGTTAAATTTTGCATATGTGGATTTGTTAACGTTTGGATATTTTTCGCTACGAGAGTGCTTTTTATTTTTTTATGCAACTATTTTGCAATTAATACTAATTCTATCGCTACTTGTATTTCAATATACGATGCCCCTTTTCCTAGCTTAATTGCAGGAGTTACCAGTGTTAATATCTGCACTATTGAATCAGCAAATACCAAAATTGCAGTTTGATACCTGTAATTTTCAACTCGTTTTAATAAACAGCGTATCAGTTGCTTTTGTTAGTTATATATCTAATTCGTACTCATTACAACTTTAGCTTAAAATTCAAGCAAGCGTCTATCAATAGGTAATTATCGAGTTTTTCTGATTGCAATCAAAGGGAATAAAGCCATCGGTTTGACTTTGAGAGTTCTTTAAAAAGAATTTCAGTATCCTTACTCTGTAAAAGTCTTACAGAAAATAAAATATTTTAATTTATATGCTTACTAACCATATGATTCATAAGGGTGGGGAGACCCCACCCCTACAATAAGGGAATACCAAAAAATAAATTACTCAATAAATGTAGGGTGGGTTACGAGAAGCTCTAACCCACCATTGTTAGATTGATGGTGTGTTAAGGACTATAGTGCTAACACATCTACAACGAAATTGGAGATTTTTTTATTTGGAAGTCCCTAATTGGGGCTGGACATTTTTTGGTGTTCCCTAAGAACTTTCCCAAGTCGAACCCAATTGCCTTTGTGTACAGGACAAAACCACTCAATAACTGAAAAAAATAATCCTGAAAAAAAGTTGCCAATCTCAATGCTGGGTGACATAATGTAGGGGTCACACTCAGTAGGGGTGTGAGCAATCATGGGTAAGACCCATCTAAAAAGCGAAAAGCCAACTCAACAACTGCATAGCGCTTCAATTTTATAATAGTACTGTGATTTACACTGAACTTGCAAATAGCTTCAGTAAATTATTCAGTGTAATTACGTATTCACATCAGCATTAAAAATGCTCATAATATCAGGCAAAGCAACTCAGTAAAAGCTGATGTGCGAATTCCTCCCTGACAAGTCAAAAGCCTATCAATACTGGTGAAAGGTGAGTTAACGAGGATTAGAGATAAAGGGGTACAGCCCGGAAAAATAAAGGTAAAAATAGGTAACTTTCCTTACCTTCATTTTTTTGGCTATATTTTTTTGTCTTTTTTCTAAACCTCATCTTTTACCCTTATTTCCAACCAGGCTTTATTGCTGCTCACGGTGAATACAACATGCGGGCAAAATTATACAAATAGCCGCACTACAAGCAATGTCATATAGCGATCGCAATTTATTTGTAAAACTGCAACTCAAATTATCTGCTATTGCAACATTTTGTTGAGCAATGAATCTGTGACTCAACTAAACCAAGTTTTAAAAGGATAAAAATATGCAAAATAATGAATCTAACGCTCCCAATGGCAGCGTTAATGGAAATGAAAATGGTAACGGTAACGGCAAAGCAAAACAGCCGAAACCACCGGGAAATAGTAATAATATGCCATCCCTAAGCATGGATGCACCCCGCCGCAGAAGCGAAATGACCAATAGTGACATGAATGCTGCTGATAATTACAGTGCCATGCAAAAAGTGCTTGTAGAATTGCGAGTATCTAGAAATCAAGGTGTAATGGGTGTATCTGAAGGAGTTAACACCAACGTTGCCAGTTTTCAACTCGATACCAACTACGAACCAGTGCCAGTTGCTGCAACTAGTGACCTTACTCCAAGTATTTTGGCTGCTAACGAAGAAACTTACATCATCCGGGGTGAAATCGAAGAGCGCAGCATCCGCGAACTCGAAGCCCAGCCCAACGTCGTTAAAGTCTACAAAGACACCCCAATTGCAGCCTTTAATCCCCCAGTTTTGGAAAAAACAACCAACGATTTAGTCAAACCAATGGACGGTAAAGGCAACTGTCCCGTCGGCACTTGCGACTGTTCCCCAACGGTAGCTAAAGGTGCGATCGCAGATGTGGCAAAATACTTTGGTGTAGACCAAATCTGGGCGGCTGGATTTCGCGGTCAAGGTGTTGTGGTTGGTGTCGTTGACGGTGGGATTACAGCTGAAGGTCGCAACGTAGAACCAATGGAAGGGATTCGTCGCATTCCCAATGTAATCGGTGGACCAGCAGCAGACTGGGGAACTAAAGCCCGTTCTTGGGGCGAACATGGTAATATGTGCGCCACTGACATTTTGGGTATGGCTCCAGAAGCAAAGTTATACGACTGTCGCATTGCTGGTGGTGATTCCATATCGAATGCATTGGCAGTGTTTAACTGGGCAATTAATCAATACCGCATTGATGGTACACCCCACATCCTTTCTAATAGCTGGGGAATCTACCAAAAAAATTGGGATGAATTTTACGCCACAAACCCTGACCACCCTTTTACCCGCAAAGTAGTTGAAACTATCAACGAAGGAATCATCGTTATATTTGCGGCTGGAAACTGCGGTAGCACCTGTCCAGCAGACCGTTGTGGTGGTGACACAGGTCAAGGTAAGAGTATTTGGGGTGCAAACGGACACCCACTGGCAATTACAGTTGGTGCTGTGAATAAAGAAGAGCAATTTGTTGGCTACAGCAGCCAAGGACCCGCAGCACTCGACCCCAACAAACCTGATTTTTGTTCTGTAACACACTTCCGAGGTTATTTTGGCAGCGATAACGGTACTTCAGCAGCTTGTCCAATTGCAGCTGGCGTGGCAGCATTACTCAAGCAAGCAAAACCCAGCATCAAACAAGAAGAATTAAAGAATCTACTCAAGCAAACCGCAAAAAATCTGGGTGAACCTGGTTTTGACCAACATACAGGTGCGGGTGTAATTCAGCCAAAAGTTGCTTTTGATGCATTACAGCCGAACGTACCTAAGTGGGGAGAATGGGAAAGCTTGGGTGGTAACGGCTTCTCGGCTCCTGCTGCTGTGGCTTTGGGTGAAAAGAGCCTGAATGCATTTGTGATTGCTGGTGATAGTGCCCTGTATCAAAAAACATGGGATGGCACAGTTTGGAGTAGCGAATGGACAAGCTTAGGTGGTTTCGGACTTTCTGCACCAGCTGCGATCGCAATTGGTTCTAATCGCATCGATACTTTTATTATCGGACAAGAACGTCGATTGCTGCGGAAGACTTGGAACGGTTCAGCTTGGGGTGAATGGGAAAACCTGGGTGGTTTCTGCAAACAAGGTATTGCGGTTACTAATTTAGGTGAAAAACGCCAGGATGTATTTACAATTGGCGCAGATAATGCAGTCTACCAAATGACTTGGGATGGTAGCGCTTGGACTGACTGGACAAGCTTAGGTGGTTTCGGACTTTCTGCACCTGCGGCAGCATCCTGCGGTGAAAATAGAATTGACTTGTTTGTACGTGGTAGTGACCATGCAATTTACCAAAAGTCTTGGAATGGTACAGCTTGGAGTGAATGGACAAGTTTAGGTGGTTTGTGGTTGTATGCACCTGCTGTTGCTTCCTGGGGTGCAAACCGCTTGGATGTGTTTGCAGTGGGTACAGATAATGCTGTTTATCGCAAATATTCTGATGGAATTACTTGGGGTAATTGGGAAAAAATCGGTGGTACGAGTATTTCGTCACCAGCTGCGGTTTCCCGTGGTGCGAATAAGTTAGATGTGTTTGTGGTGGGTGGTGATAATTCGATTTACCGCAATTCTCTGGGTTAGCTCGATGGAACCTCTCCCTGATTTTTGCTACGCAAAAATCGTCCTTCCCCTGCGAGGGGAGGGATAAGAGTAGAGCAAAATTTTGATATCTTAAGTCTCTCTCCTTGCAGGAGAGAGATTTAGAGAGAGGTCATATTTTATTCGTCGAATTTACGTATTACTGAATAACTTTGAAGGATGGATGGGTGGGTGGGCTTGTGATGTGTGTGGTGTGAGAAGTGTCGGGTGAACACCTGTTTGCCCATTATTTAATCCTAGTTTCTGGCTTGAAATTCCTTGTATTCCCTATTAGTGAATTGGCATGAAACTCCTGATTGTTAGATTTGTCTTTCCCTTTTTAGTGACTTTGGCTGTTCCCTAATTTCCCTAAATTTAGTGAAAAAGCCAAAGCAAAATCCCTACAATGACTCGGCTATAGATTTAGATGCGTGATGTACAGACGCGATATCGTAATGATGTCGCGTTTTTTCTGATTTTTTCCTTTCCCCTTGACCCTTTTCCTGCTACGCTAAGTTCTCGAACCTGCTTGATGACTGCAAATGGCTATTGCGATCGCGCTTAATTCTAATCACATTAATACCCTCGATTTATCGCCCGCGACTGAGGCGATCGAGCAAATTCTGGCTGAGGGTACGCTTGTTTCCTCCGAACAACAGTTAAGCTTCAATATTGATTATCTCAGAGAACCGGGCGACCCCAGGGAATTGTCGGAAATACCGGAAGTTCGTCTTTGGTTTATCCGGATCGATTCCCGTTATCCTTGGTTGCCTTTTTTACTGAATTGGCAAGATAAGGAATTTGCTCGTTATAGTGCAATGCTTGTACCACATCAGTTTTCTAAAGATGGAATTCAGTATAATCCCGAAGCTTTAGAGATGTTTTTAATGCATAAAATTTTTGTTTTAGGTGATTGGCTCAAACAGCAAGGTATACCCCATCAATCTCGCTTGAAATCGATGGCGCAATTGTTGGGTTATGAATTGGAAGATGAGTTGTTTGAGATATTTTAATAAAGGATTGGGAGAAGTTACTGTTGAAGGGGGTTTAGCGTCTTGCTGTCATCTATGCTCTTGTTGGTAGTAACGCCGCAATAATTTTCGCAATTTCCTTAAATTCTCCTTAAATTACCACTTTGTGCGTGATAAACCTCGTCTACGTTGAAAACCGTAGTTTTTCTTCATCTTCTTCAAGATGATTTTTTACCCACAAGCGATCGCTAATTTCAAACGGAT
>NZ_NTFS01000326.1 GCF_002289455.1 Brunnivagina elsteri CCALA 953 | reverse complement strand
ACCCTAACCCTCCCCTTGGAAAGGGGAGGGAACTGGATTTTTATTTTCCCCCCTTGGAAAGGGGGTTAGGGGGGATAAACTCCGGGATATGAAGGGAAATCAGACTTGTGTACAAGGTAGAGATTAAGAGACTCTATATTAAACTACAGGCTAATTCCTAACCAACTTTCCCAACATAAGGACTAGTTAACTTATCGAGTTGCTGTACCAACAAACTGAGGAACAAACCCACATCAGTAACCACACCAACCGATTCTACCGAACCGCGATCGCTCAATTTTGTGACGACTGCGGGGTTGATATCAACACAAACTATTTTCACCCCGGATGGTGTCATATTTCCCACACCAATCGAGTGCAGCATTGATGACAGCATCAAAATCATTTCCGCACCTTTAATTTGTTCGGCGTATTCGACTTGTGCTTTAATCAAATCCATCTGGGTATCGGGTAAAGGTCCATCATCGCGAATTGAACCTGCAAGGACGAAGGGAACGTTATTTTTAACGCATTCGTACATAATCCCATTTGTAATTACACCAGCTTCAACAGCTTTTTTAATGCTACCGTAACGGCGAATTGTGTTAATGACCTTGAGGTGATGTCTGTGTCCTCCCCGTACTGTAACACCTCGCTTCATATCCACACCCAAGGATGTGCCTAATGTGGATTGTTCGATGTCATGAACTGCGATCGCATTTCCTCCCAGTAGGGATTGTACGTAGCCTTCTCTGACTAATCTCGATAAATGTTCACCACCACCTGTATGTATAACCACAGGACCAGCACTAACAACTACTTTACCACCAGCATCACGGATTTTACGTAATTCCCAGGCGACTTGTTCCACAACTAATTCAACTCGACGTTCGCTGGAAACACCCGCAGACATAAAGCTAAATTCTTCTGTATTGCGTTTTTCCCGTGATTCGGTTTTGCGGATTGTGCGGATGCCAAATACATCAACAACAACACTTTCCTTAATTTCCAAATCCCGTAATAACTTACATTTTGCTACCGTACCTTGGGGAGTTTGGGAAATTGCGATCGCACCATCCATACGCTGATTTTGTACCTGTATCCATTCACCGTTGATTCTCACTTCGGTAGGATAAATTGTACTCACATAAAAATCATCTGGTGCGACACCATTTTCAATTACGGGTTCGAGTTTAGCATCGCGTTCGTCTTGGGGTAAATCGACTGCACCCAAATCGATGAGGTGGGAAATAATACTTTCCATCACTTCATGGGATGGTGCAGAGACTTTGACTTCTGCTGCTGAGGTGCTTTGACGTTGTTCTCCCAAGTTAAAATTCAGAACTTGGAAACTACCACCATTATCTATGATTAAATCTAGCGCTCGGTTAATCAAACCGGAGTCGAGTAAGTGCCCTTGGATACTGATAATGCGACTTTCAACATGGATGCTAGCATGAACATCGGCAAGTACGGGTTCAGTAACACGTAATGTCAAACATTTAGCAGCACCACCAGCTTTGAGAAATTCAGTTAGGGGGGTTTCAAGTACCTGGAAACCAACTTGCTTGAGTCGTGCTTTCAAGCCATCAGAGACTTTATTCATGACGACTATATGCTCTAAATTTACAGTATTGCAGGCAAAATTTACCGCATCTGCTTCTGCGATCGCAATCCGTTTTTCTGGAGCAACCCGCATTTCAATCAAACGATTGGAATAGGAATCAAATGCATCTGGATAATAAAGTAAGTAGCCGTTAGCGAGGGGACAAAAACAGGTATCAAGGTGGTAAAATCGCTCATCAATCAATCGTAGCGACAACACTTCGATATCCAGCCATTTTGCCAGATATGGGTGGGAATCTAGCTCTGAACGGAAACCATAACCAGCCCACAACCATCGTCCTTCCCTGTCAAAAAGGGCATCCCCAGCACCTTCAAATGGTAAATCCTTGGGGAGTTCGTAAACCTTGTAACCATGTTGTTCAAACCATTCCTTGAAAAATGGTTCTTCTCCCTGTCGTTCTTTGTGTAAAAAGCGACTTAAAACTACATTCTCACCAAGTACTAATCCAGCATTGGCGGTGAAAACCATATCTGGTACACCTTTCTGGGGTGTAACTAAATCAACCGTGGCATGTTCCTTTAAAATTTGATACAGCCCTTGCCACTGTACGACAGCGCGATCGCGTGACGATTTGTGGATATTTCCCTCCATCCAAGGGTTAATTACATAATCTACATCGTAGTGGTCAGGGGCACACATCAAAATCGAAATATGAGAAGTCATAAGAATCACCAGTGAGATGCTATTTACCTGTCTAGAATATAACTAAGCGCGATTTTATCGAAGATTTTTCATCAATCGTCCACAATTCTAGCCGGGGATTTTCACATGGTTTGATTTATTTGTCTAAATAAATTGTTCCCAATTATTGTAGGGGTAGGGAAACCCTACCCTTACTTACGAGTGATAGATAAATTTATCGGTTGGGATATTTTATTTTCTGGAAGTCACCTAATTAGTCGATGGTGTTGCCGTAGCTGGGGGAACTGTTATTTGTTCGGTAGGAGTGGGAAATGTGACTTCTTCGGTTGGTGTGGGTTCAGGTGATTGGGTTGGTGTAGGTTCTGGTGATTCGGTTGACTCGTTGGGTATAGTTTCCGGTAATTCGCGGGTTGGGATGATGGGGAATGTGGGGATAGTTGGTTTTGGCTGTTTTTGTTTTTGTAGTTGTGGTTGCGGTATCGACTTTGGTGTGGGAAGTGCTAGGGGTTCTGGGATAACTTTGGATGGTGTGGGTAAAAGGTTTTCTGTGGATGTTTCAGAAGTATTTGCAAATCCCTCTATCAGTAAAGTTTTTAATCTTTTGCCATTGCGATCGCTCACTGCTAATCTGGCAATATGTTTACCTGTATCGATAGGTGCAAAAACAACGGAAATATTACAGCTTTGTTTCGGTGAAATTGTCGTCGCGCAACTGCTAGTAATCTCAAAATCCCCTTGTTTACCATTGTTATCCATATCATCTACCTGCACTAGGGTTGAAGATTGGTTGGTAACTGTAATAGTTTGCTTTTGACTTGTGGAATTAATTGTTTGGTTGCCAAAAATCAGCTTTGGACTACTCAGCTTTATTTGCCCTGATGTAATCGTTTCATCAGATTTGGATATTAAATTAGTGGTATTTACTTGTGATACTGACAATGATTTGGGACGCGCTAAAACAAACCAAGCCATAAGTCCAGCCAATCCTGAACATAATAGGAAAATTAATCCAAATTTCCAGATTCTTCGATTAGTAGAAATAGGATTACTTGGAATGTAATTAATTACCAGTTCTGGCTCATCTTTTGCCGCTTCGGATAACATTGTATTAATCAGATTGAAATTTTTTTGGCTAATATTAACAGCATTCTCATCTCCCAATGCATTGCGTATTTTCACCGCATGAGCCAAATAATTGCGGGCTTTTCCCATCTCTTCCAAGCATAATGCTCGACTACCCAATTGATGCAGTAACCAAGCTTCGGTTGCTTTATCCTTAATTACAATGGATGCTTGCAAACCCGACTGTAAAACAATATCCCACAAACCCCATTGCTTATCTAAAGCTAGGGGAGTTTCAATTGCTTCTACCAAACGCAAAACCTGTTGCCAACGTTCAACCTTAACTGCCCAAGTTAAGGTTTCCATCAAAACATCGGTTTCGGAACGTAATAAACTGGGTAAACGACTATATCTTTCTGCCCAAGTTGTGAAATAATCAAGAATTAATTCATGCCAATAATTTAAATCCCATTCTTTTTGTAATACCGCAATTAGTACATCGTTAATATAATAACGGTCTTGCTCATTTTCCACCAGATTCCACTTAGTTAAGTTCTGCAATATTCCCGGAGTCGCAGTAATTCCACTCAAAGCTTCAACTTGTCCTGCTAATAATGGGATTCCGTTCACTGCTGCTAATATCGCCAAAATTGTGCATTCAGATTTGGGAATAACAGCTAAAATTCCCTGAATTAAAACATCACTTGTGGCAGAAAATTGTAACTGCAAAACCAATTCTGGAAAAGTATATACTTCCCTATTTATACTAGTTACAGCTAGTCGTAACAACCAAGGATTTCCCCCTAATAAATTCGCAAGTACTTCTATTGATTGAAACTCATCTGGATTAACCGTTCTTTCTAATTCTTGGGTGACAAAAGTCAATGCATCTCGCGCTGTAAAACCTGTGAGTGCAGTACTAAAACTATTTTCGTCTAGTCTTTTCGTTGATGATGCTAGTGCAAAGCGAGAATTAGGAAGTGCTATTTGTAATTCTTTTATTTCTGCTGGTGTTAATTTTGTGTCATCTAAAATTAGCAGAACTTGTTTACTTTCTAAAGCTTTGCTAATTTCTAAATCTGTTGGTTTATAAGTAATATCGCTTTCGCCAAAAATATCAAAGAGCGATTGTAATAAATCACTTGCCGTTTGATAACGAGAATTCAAAAAGATAGTACCATCGGGGAAAACCCGGTTTGTTTGAATAAAATGGGTAAAATGCCGCAATAAAGCCGATTTACCAAAACCAGAATCACCGTAAAATTCGATTGATTGCTTCGATTCGGGAGATACATCAGCAGAATTTAAAGCATTAATTGCTCCTTTTATTTCCTTCAATCGTCCAATTAAATTCAAAGATGTTGGTGCTAATGAAAATGGTAAACGTGCTGCGATCGCATTGGAGTCTCGCAATTTAACTTGACATTTCTGCGTTATCCGACTGACAACACTACCGGAAGTTGAATCTAGCTGGATGGTAAATTTTCCAACCGCCAAATTTCCAGCAATTTTTTCTGGCATTTTATCTGACGACTCAAAATTACTTTGTTTGATATCTTGATCCCAAATTGTAGCATTGATAGGAAGGGGATTTTTCAGCCTTTCTGTATGTACTCCATTTAGCTTAACTTCCTGCTGCCAAACAGGCAGATTTTGCCCCCATTCTGCCGCATAAATTTTGGTACTATTAAAATACTGAATACCCCATTGCCTGATTGCAGCACAAATCAACTTCACCAAAATCTTTCTGTCAGGAACCTTGGCAGCAGCTAAAGCAACATATAAACAACTATCTTTCAACCCGACTTTTGCTGTAACTCCTTGCGGCTTCAAGGATTCATTTATTAATGCTTCAATCGCATGAATATCACCTTGTTTGGCAAGTTCGAGAATTTGCTGTTGAGTCATTTTATCTACGGTATTTGACCTGAATTTGTTTCGTCAGTCACCCTGGTAGATTTGGGGGTATTCGGTATGATGCATTAGGTATTGGGAAATTTCATCCCTAATCCCATACAAACGACTCATCGAGTCATCTCTACCTTGTTCCCTGTTCCTGTATGGACAACCCGATGGTTCGTCTCTCTCTGCACCCTGAAAATACGGCAATTTGCCTGTAGAGATGTATTCTAAAACAATCATGGGGGGTAGATATAACCTGCTAGGGACACTTTCTTCTCCGCATACAGTATTTCTAGACACAAAATGTCAGAGCATAAATTATAATTTTTTTTTATGAAATTTATAAACAATTAATTTTACTGAGTAAATTAAATTCACTGATACTTAATAAATCTGGATATTCTAACAAGTCCAGAAAAAATCCAGAAAAAATATTTTGCTGTTATTTGTCTTGATTTGTCGTTATACCAATTTAGTATGAAGAAGCATAAAATAACCCCACCGCCTGTGGCACCTCCCCTTACCTTACGCGCTACTCTACGAGAAGACGAAGCGTCTACCGCGTTCCCGCAGGGTAGGGGAGGTATGGAGGGGTCGAATAATGTGCAGCCTCACATAGAATTAGTCTTACTCGTATGCTATTAGCAATTTCTTAAATTTAAAAGCAAGTAATTTATGCTACTATTACCCACTGTATTGGCGTAGCACTTCCTCCAGGAGTATCGCCAAATTTTTTTGATATTAGTAGCCAAAAATCATCAATTTAGTTTGTTGACACTCTAAAATTGAGAGACTTGCACCGAACGCTCGGTCAATTGAGAATAAATAGGACAAAGCGCACGGGGATAACGAACGTGAGTCATGGATTTGATTATGATTTGGTAATTATCGGTGCTGGAGTCGGTGGGCATGGTGCAGCCCTCCACGCCGTTGCTTGTGGTTTAAAGACGGCGATTATCGAAGCGGCTGATATGGGGGGAACCTGCGTCAACCGTGGCTGTGTTCCCTCAAAGGCATTATTAGCGGCTTCCGGGAAGGTAAGGGAATTGCGAAATGCCCATCACCTCAAATCCCTGGGTATTCAAATCGGTAACGTTCAATTTGAACGGGAAGCGATCGCAAATCATGCGAATAATCTGGCTGCGAAAATCCAGGGTGATTTAACTAACAGTCTCAAACGTCTCGGTGTTGAGATTATCAAGGGTTGGGGTAAACTGGCAGGTCAACACAAGATTAGTATTACTACTGATTCCGGCGAAAAAATAATTACTGCACAAGATATTATTCTTTCCACTGGTTCCATCCCTTTTGTACCCCCAGGTATTGAAGTTGATGGCAAAACAGTCTTTACCAGCGACCAAGGAGTAAAGTTAGAAACATTACCAAAATGGATAGCAATCATTGGTAGCGGTTACATCGGTTTGGAATTTTCCGATATCTATTCGGCATTAGGCTGCGAAATCACCATGATCGAAGCATTAGACCAGTTAATGCCGGGATTTGACCGCGATATCGCCAAACTTGCCGAAAGAACCCTAATTACCCCTCGTGACATCGAAACCTACGTTGGTATCTATGCCAAGCGGATAATTCCCGGTTCCCCTGTGGTGATTGAATTGGCAAACTTCAAAACCAAAGAAGATGTTGATACGATTGAAGTTGACGCTTGCTTAGTTGCCACTGGACGTATCCCCGCAACCAAAGACTTGGGGTTAGAAAAGGTGGGTGTGGAATGCGATCGCCGCAATTTTATTCCCGTCAATGATAGTATGGCTGTACTTAGTGGCGGTGAAGTTGTACCCCATCTTTGGGCGATTGGTGACGCAACCGGAAAAATGATGTTGGCACATGCAGCCTCGGCACAGGGTATAATTGCTGTGGAAAATATTTGTGGTAGAGCCAAGGAAGTCGATTACGACAGCATCCCCGCAGCCGCATTTACCCACCCAGAAATTAGCTATGTAGGTAGAACCGAAGCCCAAGCAAGGGAATTGGCAAAGGAGTCAGGCTTTGAAATTGGAGTTGCTAAAAGCTATTACAAAGGTAATTCTAAAGCCTTAGCGGAAGGAGAAGGGGACGGTATCGCCAAAGTCATATATCGTCAAGATACGGGTGAAGTATTAGGGGTACATATATTTGGTTTACACGCATCTGACTTAATCCACGAAGCTTCAGCCGCAATGGCAAACCGTCAAACCGTCCATACCTTAGCACACCTAGTTCACGCCCATCCAACGCTTTCCGAAGTCCTAGACGAAGCCTATAAACGGGCAGTCGCAGTCTAGAAATTAAAAATTAGGGAAAAGGGCAACGGGCATGGGGCATAAAAAATGTCTAATCGCCATACTAGTACAGCTTGGCGTAAATATGCCTACCATTTAGGGCTTGAATTTAATCCTCTTTTAGAGGACTTTCGCTATTAGACAGAGGTTTATAACCTCTGGCTCTGACGGGTTTGGTATTCACAATAGTCGGTTTACTTGCGCCGTGTTGTACTAG
>NZ_NTFS01000325.1 GCF_002289455.1 Brunnivagina elsteri CCALA 953 | reverse complement strand
CATCGGTAATGATGCGCTTAATCGGGGCGGATTCTGGACTGACAATGGTGACTACTCGGTTCGCTGAGACAATATTCGTATCTTTCAGTACCACGCTTTTTAAGTATTTAGCATTTATATCAAAATAAAATAATCAAAGATAATCACTGGTTATATCTTAATTTTCAGAGTTTTGCTAACGCTCATAACTTCCAGGAGCTTTGATAAATTTTAGTAACTTTATTATTTGTATTAATTAGTCTTAGATTGTGACTCTATGGAAATAATTTATAAAAATGAATCAGTAGTGAAGGTTTAAAAAAATACTTAATCTTAAATTCTATGATTTCAAGTTTTGTTTTTGCAAGCTGTTTAGAACCAATGAAGCATAAGCTAACTAGAGTAATTAAGAATAATTAATAAATAATTAGTCTAAGTATTTATCATAGGTGAATATAAAATTTATGTAGCAATTATCTTGATAATCGATAAAAATTTATAATCTATATGTAACTAATTCATCAAAATTTACCTGTATCTTTGGGAAGACTTTAAGGAAACTTGATTGATAAAGGTAAAAAAAAAGCAATCATTATTTAAAAACAATTGAAGAACGGGAAATTTGGCGTTGAAACTGCGATTTTTTGAGGATAACATGAAAAATAGTACTTTAGTAAAGGCACAATTAAATTGGCATTTCCGTACATGCATTGTTTAAAAAAATGCAATTCGGCATTCCGTGTAGTCGGGAATCGTGTATCAACACAAAACGCGACAAGGATTGTAGCCAATCGTGCCTTTCCTCACACCACGTTGAAAGTCAGTGTATTTTTATGGACATTCAGCTCATTAACATCGGGTTTGGCAACATTGTATCAGCGAACCGAGTAGTCACCATTGTCAGTCCAGAATCCGCCCCGATTAAGCGCATCATTACCGATGCACGCGATCGCGGACAACTGGTTGATGCAACTTACGGTCGTCGAACTAGGGCTGTAATTATTACAGATTCCAGCCACGTAATTCTCTCGGCGATTCAGCCGGAAACGGTAGCAAATCGCTTTGTGATTTCACGGGAGCATCAAACTGTAGATAATTAGATAAATGGTGGGTTTAAATCCCCACCCTGTTTATTTTGTATCGGTAGTACGATGTGGATTAGAATAGTTTATCTGTCACTGATGCTACCAATAAAAGTTAGCCAATAGTCATCCTGTCAACTTAACAGTGATGCATAGCTAATGAATAATGTCTATTGATTGATTCATGGGGTTGAGCGGATGATGCAACTTTTATCCATCCAGAATGGTGCTACTACGAAAAAATGCCTGTCACAAGGCAAATTGATTGTCTTAACTGGTCCAAGTGGAGTCGGGAAAGGCACTTTAATGCGATCGCTACTCCAGCGTCATCCGGAACTATATTACTCGGTTTCGGCGACGACTCGTCCCCCTCGTCCGGGAGAAACTGACGGCAAACACTACCACTTTATTAACCGCAGCAAATTTGAAAAATTAGTTGCTAGTGGCGAATTCCTGGAGTGGGCTGAGTTTGCTGGCAACTACTACGGTACTCCTAGACAAGCCGTTCTCAACCAAATAAATTCGGGCAAATCTGTGGTGCTAGAAATCGAACTCGAAGGAGCTAGACAAATCCGTAGTTCCTTCGCGGAAGCTTTCAGCATTTTCATTTTGCCACCTTCAATAAACGAGTTGGAGAAGCGAATACGCGGTCGTGGACAAGACCCAGAAGACGCGATCGCTCGTCGTCTGCGTCGTGCCCAAGACGAAATCAACGCTGCTGAGGAATTTGACATTCAAATTGTCAATGACGATTTTGAAGCGGCTTTACGTTCAATCGAAGAGGCTTTGGATAATCTCCAGCCTTGTAAAGAAAATAGCTAGAAGTAGCTAAAAAAGATAGTTATTATAAATTTCCAAACAATTAGGGGACATCAGGAAGTTATTTCATAATAGTTTTGCTGTCTCCTAATTTATTTGGATTTGTCAAGCTTTTGTACTATTTTGTCTTAATTCAGCCCATCATCAAGACAAAATAAAGTACGCCGAAATAAAATACATTAGAATTTTCAATCAAAAAGCCTGTAGGGGTGGGGTTTTCCCACCCTTTATTTTATTTTATCCCAGCAAGAAAGCGTATAAATTCGTAAAATTACCGTGAAACTAAGTAGTCATCTCCAGAATAATCCGGTAATGTTAATAATTTTACGCAAATACAAAAGTAAGACTAGTGTTTTCACGGTTGTAAGTCAATTAATTACCGTAATTTTAAAAGCCACTAGTACAGCAAGGTGACAATAAAAAGATATGACTAATATTCTATATGCTTTTCAGGCATTTTAGATGCTAGTTTTATTTTCATCCTGTTGTACTAGTGTGAATATTTCTGTGTTTATATTCAGGGTTTGAGAGTAATAAATATTTCGATTTCGATAATTAATTATTTTATTAAGCATCTTCAAAAAGCTTGAATTTATCTATTACTTATTATTGCTTTAGAAGCTGCCAAATATGAATTATCTAATATATTATCCTGACTTAGAAGCTAAGACTAATTCAGAATCTGAAATTATTGTTGCGACTCATTCCAGATTTACAGATATTGCCGAAAATATTACATCTTCCCACTTTTCAGAACTTAATTCCCCAGAATTTAATCATCTGGAAAATTTTGCTCCAGAATATTCTTCTAAAGATGTCAAGAATAATTCAAAAAAAGATATAACGAATCTCACAGTACCAGAAACTATTTTCAATGATGCCAGTTTTTCTGAATTAAAACCGCAGCAGAAAGAATTAGAATTTCGTGATAAAAAGCCAATAGTGGCAGAAAAAAAGATTATAAATTCATCTTTTTTAGAAAGTAATAATAATCCTATTCCAGAGAATGAAAATAAACCCTCTTTTTCAAAGAAAGGTATTGAGATAAAGAACAATTTTAAATTACTGATGGTGAAAATTAAGTTAAAAAATAGTAGTGCGATCGCAAGTATTTTAGTCAGTGCTAAACAAGATAATTCCCAAACGGTTAATTTGGGAGAATGGCTATTACCTTATAATGAGGTAATCAAAATTTTAAAGCTGAATATTACCAACTTACCAGATGGTAAGTTGGAGTTAATTACATCTGGATTTGTCACACATATAGAAAAGCAAAAAATTCACAAAGACTCTCAATTAGGTTTAGTATTTTCTATTACTGACTTGCAAAAAATATTTAATATTAATGCAAAATTTGATAGTACAAATAATCTCATCATATTAGATGCACCTTGGTTTGAAGAAGATGTAAAGGAAGAGAGAAAAGAAAATGTTCAAGCAAATGAAAACTACATAATTCCACCTCGCACTATTCCGAATAACCAAGTAAAAATATTCACAACCACTATCCCACTCAATGGCAGAATAATTAATCATTTATCGGAATCGGAAGTTATTAGTGGCTTAAGTTTTGGTGATGCTCAAAATACGACTTTCGATGTTAACGCAATTTTTCGATTAAACAGTCAAATTACAGAAAATTTGACAAAAGATAATATTTTTACCGTCGAGCAAACGGGCAGTTATCTACAACTACAAATGGTAAGAACAACAAGCGAAAGCACAATTAATATAAAAGAGCCAAAAACTTTAATCGGCACACAAATTCAATTAAGTTTGATTGCTTCTTGCACTTTACCAGGAGCTAACCCAGACAGCTTATGTGCCTACACTCCTAGCTTGGTAACAGAAGCAAATTCCCTCAATCCTCAGACTTTATTTCCGACTAAATTCTTGCAACCTTCTAAATTTGGAGAAGTAGTAACACAAGAATCATTCGATGCTATTAAACAGCCTGGTTTTCAATTGGGAGAAAATGGTCAACAAGTAGGTTTAGATTTATTATTTCCTAATGTCGGTAGTACTTTTGAAAATGCTCAATCAAATAAAACTTCTGTTGCGAGAAATGAAAGTATTGAAAATAGACCAGCAGGTTTTTATTCTACAGTTAGACAGGTTATAAAAGTCAATGATACAGAAGCTGTAATTGGTCGTACGGTTCGCGGTTTTGGATTGGTATTAGATGATAAAAATATATCGCTAAATACAGCCTTACAATTAAGTCATTTGATTTTCCCAGATGCCGAGCCGGAAATTACTGGAGGAGTAAATCCACCGAACAAAAATATTAATCGAAACTTATTTTTTGCTGCTAATAATGCATGGATTCCGGCAAATAGTTTTACTATTTATCATGCTGGAATTGGACGTGCTCTAACTCCCAAAAAGAAACTTATAGATATGAGACAAGCTGCTGCTGCTAATTTTGAAAGTATGTGGTTTGGGTTTTCACCAGTTACTAAACGTACTTTTATTAGCATATTTAATTATGAATTAACTAGTCCTAGTAGAATGATAAATTCAGAATGTGCAGAAGGAGGTTCAAATTCAAATATTGATTTTTCATCTAGTTTTAATGGACAAAACTTTTCAACACAAACTTTGAATAATTTCTATTCTCAGGTTTATCTGACAATCTTTAATCAAGATGCAAATTTGATTAGCTCTAGCCAATTTACAGAGAAAACAAGTTATGTTCCCCACCTAAGTATCGGTGGCAATATTACAGGTGCTGAGGATATTTTTAGATATTATGGTGGTATTCTGGCTGGAGATAATGTTAATGCATATCTTGGCTTAGATTATACTAAAAATACTTTGAGAGGCTTAACTTACTCAGTCGCAGGAATTGCTTATACCAATCCAGATTATGACTATTACAGTAATATTAAAGCTAATCTCAGTCAAAAAATTAATTTGAGTAAAAATTCTCATTTACTATTATCAACTGGATTAAATTATGCTTTCGATCGCGACACAAATATTGGTGGAATTATATTTAACTCCCCAATAAATTCTGTCATTTTAGGAGCAAGAGCTAATATGGGAAATGTTTCTTTTGGTTTACTTAACTATTTTGGTGGTATCTTACCCGATTCTATTCAGAATACTTTGCGAACTGATTTAACAATTAAGTTCAATAACAACTTTATACTCTCAGGTTATTACACTCCAATTAATGAAAGTTTGAGTCGTTCTCGTTATGGAATGGAAGCGAAATTTAAACTCGGTGAAAATCAAAATAGCCCTATTCTTTCCTTCTCTTGGAATAACAACGAATATAAACTTGGTACTGATAGCGGAAATAATAATTTAGGTGTTGGGAATAATACTTTTACGCTTTTTTTGAAAGGTAATTTCTAGATAAAATTATAGATAGAGACAACTAAAAAACTGAGTTTATTAAAGGTGTTATAAACTCAGTCTACTTTTGTATCATTTTGATTCAAAATATCAGTACATACGAATAAAGACGTTCCATCCAGTGGAGCGTCTTTACAAGGGTTAATACGATCGCAATTTTAGCGCTTCATATTGCGATCGCACCACGTTTAGTTTTTATCCGATTAGTAGCTATTCAATTTAATTTCACCAGTTTCAGTACCACTACCAGCTACAGTGCCACCAACAGTTACAGTGACATCAGAATCACTACCAATTGCAGTCGCAGAATTAACAGAACCTGCTTGACCACTTAAACCAAAACCTTCTCCACCAAAACCTCCTCCTATGCTAACATTTGTAGCAGTTGTAGCTGTAGCAGAGGCACTAGTTTTACCGATTGCTGCGGAAGCTGCACCAGTAACAAAATTTACACCTCCAACATCGATTTGTGTGAATGTTGCGGCAGCAGCAGCATTACGTGAATTGTAAGCTTCAGGATTTCCCTTTTCAACTGATGATACTCCTACAGGACCTGCAAAAGCTGTTGAGGCTAAACCAAATAAACTAGAAGCACCAACAAACAAAGTAACAGCGAGTTTTGTATTAAATTTCATCGAAATCATCCTTCATAGATATGTTAGGGAAGGCACAGTATTCACAAAAATAATTAAGTGTAATCACTGTGTTATTAACAAATGCTGAAGTATGGGAACAAACCCGGATTCAAATGAATAAATACCATATTTTTTTACAGCAATTTAACGTATTTACACTATTGTTTGAAGTTAAATTATACTCTGAGTAGAAAATAAAAATATTTAGAAGACTTACTTCTTTCTTTGATACAACTTTTTCTGAATAACATCACCTTTCGATTCTCCCACTTCACCGAACATCGTAATTTAAGATATACCGCGATTTCTTTGCAGGTTGTAAGAGAACTCCACAGAAAGAAATGCTCAATGTCATTCCGTAGCTTGCTACTTACAGAAGCCGCTTGCGCGTCTACCCGCAGGGTGGAACGTACGCGCTTCGCGTTCCTCAGCATGACAACACAGGATCATTCATTTTGTGGCTTACTATAACGCAAATAGAGAGACGTAACACTACTATGTCTCTGCAAAAAGAATATTTGTATCCAGAATAAAGGGATTGGAGTTTCAAACTCCAATTCCTTATTATTCAATTAACTTAAAACTAGCCGAAGAAACTTTGGAAAAGACCCAAGTTGCTAGCTAGAAAATAAGCAGTAATCGCACCACCGATACCACCAATTAAAAACGCACTGGCAAAGTTATTCCAGCCCTCTTTTGAGCTAAAAGCATCAGGCACTTTGGGTACTGTGACGCTTGCGAGTGCTTTATCTGGGTTGCTATTTGCGTACAGTGACAGACAAGCAGTCAAAATGACAACTAGACCAATACTGGAGAGCAAGCCAGCTAAATTAGAATTTTCTGCGTTTCGTAGTGGACCTAGTGCGTCAAATGGTCCAAAGATCAGATAACCATGTGCCATCCCAACTTCTAACCCACGACGGAAGGGAGTTAGACCAGGACGATAGGCAGGCAAGTTATTGATGAACCATTTAATCAATGGAGAAGAATTGATTGGGGTTTCCAAGTTACCTTGCTGTGGATCGCGACCTGCTGGAAAAACGACTTCGCTGTTTCTTGGGTCACTGGAAAGATTTTTTGATGCGTCAACTGCTTGCATGTTTTATGCTGCCTCTAAATAATCTCTAAATTTGGCAAGATTTTATCTTTATGATAATTGAAGTTTAGTATGCTTCCGTTAGCTCTGTTTAAAAAACTTAATTTAATAGTTAATATTTATATAGTTCGTACTTAATATTTGAATTTATTGACGACGCTTATCGCAAATATTAGCTTTTATGTAAGAAGCTTAATAATTCAAAAGCTTAATAAAAAATTCCATCAACTTCTAATGAAATAATCCAAAATTACGGCTAGGAGTTAAAAAATAATATTTTAACCCCCAGTCGTCACAGGTTTTTATTCAAAAGTAATGCCTATTTTTCAGATGCCAGAACTAGGGCATTGGGTGAAAAAGTAGGTCAGGGAAAAAACTATTAAACTCTATCAAAATTACGGCTGTGAAAATCAGCAAAGCAAACAGCGTTACTGGTGCGATTGATAAGAATTTAAGAAAGTCACTTTGTTGCACGGTTCTAACTCCCAAAAAAAATTACGGAAAATAGATGGTAATTTCAGCCCTGTAAAGAACTGACGTTACCAACAGATGTAGGTTTTCGCCATCTCAAAATTCCAAGACAGATTTTACGATTTTGTCGTTGAGATTTACCCGTTGAAATCTCCCCCTATTTCAGAGTCATGAACAGAATCATGAAACAAAATAATGAAATTGGAGGATAAGTAGTTACGCAAAACTAAATATATATTGCGATTGCTTCGTTCCAAGTCCTACGGACACGCTGCGCGAACGCAATGACGAGGGTTTGAGATTTTCGGAATGTAT
>NZ_NTFS01000324.1 GCF_002289455.1 Brunnivagina elsteri CCALA 953 | reverse complement strand
CCTGGATTGTATTTCATCCAAACGAGAAGCGCTATAGATAAAAAAGTATATATAAAAATATAAATCGAAGTATTGCTTAATAAATTTTAATACTAAGTTGACGATATAGTTAACTATGATTTTTAGACAGCAATAATAAACATTACAAACAATTCATCCCAAAGGCTAATTGACATCTCCAACCAAAGGGGGAAGATGCTCCCGGTTTGAAGGACGTAATTTACAAGACAGCGACGTAACTTTAGGATTCCTGAAAACGAGAGTACAGTTTCTAAACAAAAGATTTTTGATCCAAAATTTTGATCCAAAGTTTTGAGCCAAGGTTTTGATACATAATTAGTTGGCGAGAAATAAGGTGATTCTGAAGATAAATCAACTCACCATAATTGCGGACTAAGCCAAAGTAACCGAAAGTGTGTAGTGAGGGGGTTTGAGAAAATGCATAATTGGTTGTCTAAATTCATTCAGCGTAAAAGCCGACGTGTTTGCCTTTCTCTAGTGCGAACCTATCGAGAAATTAGTTCAGCCTCAGTAGATGAACTTTGGCAAAAAGTAGTTGATATTGCGGATGTTTCTTGGCATCCATTATTAAAAAGTACAAATGTTCCCTACGGCTTAGTACCCAAACCAGGATTGATATATAAAGCAGTAACACGTCTGTCACCAATTCCGATTCGGATATTTGTTGAGCGGGTTAATCCCAGGGAATTATTGAGCATTCGTATATTAGCAATTCCTGGCGTAGAAGAGCGGATCATTTACAAAGTAGAATCGACGGTTTGCGGCACATATCTATCCTATTCTGTCACCCTCAAAGGTTGGTTGTCACCACTTATTTGGTCATTTTCTCGTCCATACGCAGACAGAGTTGCCCGTGCTTTGGTTGATGCAGCCGAGGGAACAGCCTTGCAAGCTGTATCTAAAAAAAGGAAGTTATTAAAAGATAGTTGTTTTGATTTTATAAGATGAATTTGCCATAACAAACTAAAAATTATTCCTTGAATTGTCATAAGTAAAACTCATCACCTGTATAAGAAGCACAAAACTGAGAAAGCTTGTAACATTTTGTAAAATAGCTTATGTTAGTCATAACAGCCGGGAAACCGTCTGAATATATACCCAAATTACCGCAATCATAAAAACATGACCGCAACCTTACAAAGACGCGAAAGCGCCAACGTATGGGAAAAATTCTGTAGCTGGATAGCTAGCACAGAAAATCGTATCTACATCGGCTGGTTTGGTGTACTTATGATCCCAACCCTTCTAGCAGCAACCGCTTGCTTCATTATCGCTTTTATCGCCGCGCCTCCAGTAGACATCGACGGTATCCGCGAACCAGTAGCAGGTTCTTTGATGTTCGGAAACAACATCATCTCCGGTGCAGTTGTACCTTCATCCAACGCCATTGGTCTTCACTTCTACCCAATCTGGGAAGCAGCTTCTCTTGATGAGTGGTTGTACAACGGTGGTCCTTACCAATTGGTAGTATTCCACTTCCTCATCGGCATTTTCTGCTACATGGGTCGTGAGTGGGAACTTTCTTACCGCTTAGGTATGCGTCCTTGGATTTGCGTAGCTTACTCAGCACCAGTTGCAGCAGCAACCGCAGTATTCTTGGTTTACCCAATTGGTCAAGGTTCATTCTCCGATGGTATGCCTTTGGGTATCTCCGGAACCTTCAACTTCATGTTGGTATTCCAAGCAGAACACAACATCTTGATGCATCCTTTCCACCAATTAGGTGTAGCAGGTGTATTCGGTGGTTCATTGTTCTCAGCAATGCACGGAAGCTTGGTAACATCTTCCTTGGTACGTGAAACAACCGAAACCGAAAGCCAAAACTACGGTTACAAATTCGGTCAAGAAGAAGAAACCTACAACATCGTTGCAGCACACGGCTACTTCGGTCGTTTGATATTCCAATACGCTTCCTTCAACAACAGCCGCAGCTTGCACTTCTTCCTCGCTGCTTGGCCCGTAGTTGGAATCTGGTTTACCGCTTTGGGTGTCAGCACAATGGCTTTCAACTTGAACGGTTTCAACTTCAACCAATCGGTAATTGACACTCAAGGTCGCGTTATCGCTACTTGGGCAGACGTAATCAACCGCGCTAACTTGGGTATGGAAGTAATGCACGAGCGTAATGCTCACAACTTCCCTCTTGACTTGGCTGCTGGCGAAGCTGCACCTGTTGCAATATCCGCTCCTGCAATCAACGGTTAAGATTTAAGTCTCAACGATTGATTTAAATAGAATCTAAAAAAGCGTCTCTCATTTGAGGGGCGCTTTTTTGTTTGGGGTTTCTTGGGGTTTTTGCGTGGGGTTAGAAGTCGGGTTACTGGGTTTGTCGTGCTGAGTTGGGTTTTTTTCGTGGGGGGAGGAACCCGACTTCTTAAATATTGCTTCTTTTTTGATTTTCTTGCGATCGCGAACTTCCATCACATGAGTTTGATAGAACCTAACCCCTTTTATTTAAGATTAGTATATGGGTATTGATTTCCTGAAGAAGTTCGGAAAAAATATACGTTTGGAAAAATTTTGGAGATTCTCAAATGACTGAAACTCAAAAAAAAATTACTCTCCCTTTTCCGACAAATGCAGCTGGAGAATTAGTAATTCCGACAACACATTACAACGAATTTGGTGTGCCACTTGCTTTTTTACATCACTGCGGGATTTGGGAAGGTACTGCAAAACGGGTGAACACTGCGGGGGAGTTGATAGATGAACATTTAGTTCGTGTGGAAATTGAGGTTGATGGGGAGCAATATGTGCAAACGAATACAGTCCGCATTAATACCCCAAGGGAAGTAACAGCTAAATACTTTGGTTGTTTCCGCGAAGGTAAGCTGGTTTTTCCACTCACAGATGAGGTGTATACTTTGGGAGGAGAAAAAGCATCGGGTTTTTCGGGAATTGCTTGGGCTGTGACTGATGATTTGATTGTTTATCGGGGCAGTCGAACTGTAAATGGCTGCAAAACTTACTATAACGAGTTAATTGCGGTGGTCGATACTAATCATAGAGTGCGAACGACACAGGTTTACGAAGACGGAATTTATAAGCTGGTTACTGCGATCGATGAAATAAAGGTTCAAAAGTAATGTTTTAATTGTGCTATACTGCCCACGGGTGAAAACTGAACTTTTGTCATGCTGACGAAGGAAGCATCTTTAAGGTTTTTACGCAATCTAAAAGTATAGTTGTAACCCGTTTTTAGTATATATCCCTTTTGGCATTAAGTTCTGGTTATTGCACATACTGTAATTGAATGTAGTTAATCGAGTGTAATTCACAAATATAAATTACTTTAAATACACTTTTGTCAAGTTTTTGTAGCAAAAAGTTATGGAATATATTAACTTGGAACTGTAAGTACATCTATCTTGTGATCGAGAAGATGTACATACGTTCTAAATTAGGGGTAATTATGGTTTCAACACCGAAAAAAATAGGGATTGTTGGTGCTGGTACAACTGGGTTATATCTAACAATTCTTTTGGAAAATGCGGGTTTTGAGGTTTCGTTGTTTGAACGGGCACCTCAAGCAAGGGTTGAAGGTTGCGGGATTTTGTTGATACCGAATGGATTGGAAGCGCTATCATTCCACAGTCGGGAATTGTGCGATGAAGTTATTCAAGCTGGGGTAAAAGTTCATACTTACGAATTTCGCAATTTGTTGGGTAACTTAGTTAGCTCAGATTCGGCTGAAGATACAGAGATAAAATATGGTTTTCCTAGTCTGACAATTCATCGAGAATACATTACCCAAGCTTTACTCCGTCGTGTTCCTGCTAAATGTTTACATTTCGATCGTTATTTAGACTCGATTGAGTCCAAAGACGATCGCGTTATAGCCAAGTTTCGCAATGGAACGCAATGGGAAGGGGATTTATTAATAGGTGCAGATGGGTTAAATTCTCAAGTAAGGAATTTTGTTGTACCCGGAATCAAACCATCTTATTTAGGTGATATTGTTTGGAGAGGTATTTTACCTAGTACAGATGTTTGTCCGGATCATTCTTTTATTGTGTACATTCGCGCTGGTGGTGTCTATGCAAATGCTTTTGATATCGGGAATGGACGCTTGCATTGGGGCTTTTTTATTGAGTATGAACAACCGGAAGATGAGAAGGGAATATTAGTACCAAAAAACTGTGAAATTCCGCAAGAAGAGTTACAAAAGCTTCCGGAAGCAATGCGTCGAACAATTGAAATTACTCCACCAGAAAATATAGTTACTCGATATTCCTATGATATTGACCCATTACCACAAATAGTATCAGAAAATATCATACTTTTGGGGGATGCGGCACATGCGAAAAGTCCGGCTCGCGCTCAAGGGATGAGTAGTGGACTTCAAGATGCAGTGTTGTTATCGAAATATTTAAAGTCTGCGGCAACAATCCAAGAAGCATTGGTAGAATATCAACAAGAACGCTTGCCAATTGTGCATGAATTGCAGTTGACAAGTCGAGTAAAAAGTCAACAAACTGGTCGAATTAAGAAGTTGAAAACAACAGTATAATCATAGAAAGTTAATTAGTTGAAGTTTCAATAGGAAAAGTTAGAATAAGTTGGACATTTAAGAATACAAGTGATAGAAGGAAGACACACCCCTCCTTGCTGTACCCATGCTTATGGTAGTTTACATTTGTGGTTTTGGGATAAACCAAACCCGGAAAAGTCAGTAATTAAAACCAGTCAAATTATTCACTGCGATATGCTGGCAATGTTAGCACAAGCCGACTTGGAATAACGTTATTGTCATGACCAATCACAATTACGCGATCGCATTCAATTTTTCCGTGAGTTTGCACTAGAAAATCATCGAATGTGCGATCGCTTGGAGGTTCCTAAAGTGTTTGAAGCGCATCAAATTGATTTTGGATTTTAGATTTTGGATTTTCAGTAACGTCAAAATTTTCCAGGTTTCGCAGATATTGCCAAGCCTTTACAATTACTTCAGTATAAAATATGGTGAGATACTAGTATGATTTAATACTCTATGTTGAATATCACACAAAAATGCATCTGTGTTTTTTCTTCCTGTTTATTGACATTTCCATCGGCAATTAGTATTGCCACCGAACCAGTGTCAAATACAGAACCAGCCAAAACATCCACCTTTGAGCGCGCTCAGGCAGAGCTACCCGCAGACCTTTATACCTTATATAGAATAATCGATCGCATTGCCCGTGGAAATAACTACGATGGTCGTCCGTGGAAAGTAGTAATTACATCTAGTTATAATCCCAATGCCTTCGCCAGCGAAAATAATTCTATCGCCATATACAACGGTTTTTTAGAACAACTCGGAGGAGATACTTCAGCTTTAGCTTGTAGCGTATCCAGGGAAATGGCACATCATATCAACCGTCATACCGTCATTAGCGAAGTTCAAAAAGCCGAAGCGATCGCAAAAATTAGAACTGCAACCGAAAAAGAAATTTTGGGAAACGAAGGAAGTCAAAGGAATCGGGGAATCATTAATACGGTTGGGGGAATTGTCGCAGAAACATTTTTACCGGGATGGGCAGGAAACCTCATTGGTGGCATTTTTGGTAACAATAAACGCGATCGCATGGAAAAAGCCGAGAGAAAAGTTAATACACTGGTGGAAAAAAGAACCAAGGAACTGGAACAGAATCTTTTTGCACAGTACCAACAACAACAACTAAAAGCTGACGAACTTGGTTACATGGCATCAGTTCGAGCGGGATTTGAACCGGAAGGTTGTTTGCGAGCGATAGAAACCCTCGATCGCATTTCCAACTCCCCAGAAAATTCTGCCAATACCCCCATAGTTAAACGTATGGAAGCAATCATTGCATTGCTTGTCAAATATCCACCCCAAACTTTAGTTCCAGAAGGGGAAAGCAGAATTAGCAAATCCCAACCTCTCAACTACGATATTTCCCAAGATAAAGCATCCCTCCGTATCAATTCCCGTCATGGAGGTTCGGCAGCACGGGATATCGATCGACTTTTTGGAAAATAAATTCAAATTCTCAATTCTGTAGTCCAGATTGAAATCTGGTGATGAGCAAATCCCAAATAATCAGAAATTTAGGTAAAAATAGAAATAAGCAAAATCTATCTTTTAAAAGCGTCAGCTTGGTAAACCAACTGACCTAAATAACTTCACAAAACAACTTCACAAAACAAATTCCAAACATGAGCAATACCAGTAACTTCCGTCAAGCAATTAACCAGGCAAAAAATCAAACTCTAATAGGTTCTAACGTCATTGCTAATGCTCTTCCCTACGTTGGAGGTGGCTTAGTTTTAACTGCGATCGGAACATACGGAGGTTTATTTGTTCGTGCCAATAATCCGGAGATATTTCTTCCCACTTTTATTGCTGCATTCGTTGTTGAATTAATCCTGTTTTTCGTTGCTCAAAATGTTGCGGAAAAGGCTAACAATAAAGTTGCACTACCTTTACTAGCAGCCTACAGTTTATTATCAGGATATACACTCAGTGGTATTGTTGCAGTTGCTTTAGGTACAAAAGGTGTAGGAATCGCTGGAATTGGATTTGCAGCTTTGGGATGTGGTATTACTTTCATTGGAGCCAGCAAAGTTGGTTCCAATTTATCCGAATCTGATGGTATGGCATTAACTAAAACCATCGGTTTGGGGATAATGGCTTTATTCGTAGTCATTTTGGCACAGGTAATGTTTAGATTGTTTGGAGTTTATACCCCTAGCTGGTTAGAAATTGCCGTCTCCGGTATTGGGGTATTATTATTTGTTGGTTCTGCTGTTGTTGACTTTTTTATCTTGCCCCGTGCTTACCGGGATGAACAATATTTAAGTGCAGCATTATCGATGTATTTAACTTACATCAACCTATTTATTTTTATCCTTCGCTTGTTGATTGCCTTGAATAGCCGCGATTAATGCTCGCTAGGTAAACTATCTATTTAGGGATTTCCAGAAAATAAAATATCCCAAATCTATAATTACCAATTGTATCATTGCACAAGGGCGGGAAAACCCCGCCCCTACGGCATTTTCTTATTGCATTCGATCGATAGTGCGATATTGAATTGCCTCCGCAACGTGATGCGGTTTTAAATCCTCATCCCCAGCCAAATCTGCAATTGTTCGGGCAACCTTGAGAATGCGATCGCTCGCTCTTGCGGATAAACCTAATTTATTAATGGCAGTTTCCAATAACTTCTTACTGGTATCATCCAACTTACACCACACACTCAAATGACGACTTTGCATTTGAGCATTACAACTGACATTTTTTTCCCTTTCAAACCTTTTTGCAGCCATTTCCCGTGCTTTAATTACCCGTTCTCGCACATCTACCGAAGCTTCTCCCTTTGCTTGCTGGGTAATTTCCTCCGGTTTCAACCGATTTACAGCCACTTGCAAATCAATTCTATCCATTAACGGACCCGAAAGCTTCGCCCAATATTGCTCCCGTTGCCTTGGGGAACAACTACAAGCCTGGATTGTATCGCCATAATAACCGCAAGGACAAGGATTTGTACTGGCAACCAAGGTAAATTGTGCCGGAAAAGTCACAGATTGCTTAGTTCGCGATATCGTCACATACCCATCTTCCAAAGGTTGCCGCAAAAACTCCAAAACATCCCGCTTAAACTCAGTCAGTTCGTCCAAAAAAAGAATCCCATGATGTGATAGGGAAATTTCACCAGGACGAGGTGTACTACCACCACCCACCAAAGAAGGACCAGAAGCTGAATGATGGGGACTTCGATAAGGGCGATCGCGCACCAATGTACCCCGATTTTTCAACAAACCAGCCACCGAATGAAT
>NZ_NTFS01000323.1 GCF_002289455.1 Brunnivagina elsteri CCALA 953 | reverse complement strand
TTGAGTTAAAAATTAAAAACTAAAAATTTAATTTTAATTCCAACTCATCACTCATAATTCATCACCCATAACTCTCCAAGTTGCTAGCCTACTGAAAGAATGTGTGCGTGGAAGAATGCCCAGGTTGTGGCTATACCCCCTAAGAGGTAGTGAGCAACACCAACTGCACGACCTTGAATGATGCTGAGGGCACGAGGCTGAATAGCAGGAGCTACTTTTAGCTTATTGTGCGCCCAAACGATCGATTCAATTAGTTCTTGCCAGTAGCCACGACCGCTAAACAAGAACATTAAGCTAAATGCCCAGATAAAGTGAGCGCCTAAGAACATCAAACCGTAAGCAGATAATGCACTGCCGTAGGAATTGATGACTTGTGAAGATTGTGCCCACAGGAAGTCACGCAACCAACCGTTAATGGTGATGGCTCCTTCAGCAAAGTTGCCACCAGTAATGTGAGTCACATTTCCAGCTGAATCAACTGTTCCCCATACGTCAGATTGCATCTTCCATGAGAAGTGGAAAATTACAATCGATAAGGAGTTATACATCCAGAAGAGTCCAAGGAACACGTGGTCCCAACCAGACACTTGGCATGTACCGCCACGACCAGGACCGTCGCAAGGGAAGCGGAAGCCCAAGTTCGCTTTATCTGGGATTAAGCGAGAACTGCGAGCGAATAACACACCCTTAAGCAGAATCAGTACGGTTACGTGGATGGTGAATGCGTGGATATGGTGTACGAGGAAGTCAGCAGTACCCAAAGTGATGGGCATCATTGCGACTTTGCCACCAACTGCGACAACTCCGCCACCGAAGGCATGACTAACAACTTGCAATGCATTTGGTGCAGTACTACCGGGTGCTACAGTGTGCAGGTTTTGGATCCACTGTGCAAACACTGGTTGCAATTGGATTGCACTGTCGGAGAACATATCTTGAGGACGACCCAATGCTTGCATTGTGTCGTTGTGGATGTAAAGTCCAAAGCTGTGGAAGCCAAGGAACATTGACACCCAGTTGAGATGAGAAATAATTGCATCGCGATGACGAAGCACCCGATCCAAGAGGTTGTTTTGGTTCACAACCGGGTCGTAATCACGCACCATGAAGATTGATGCGTGTGCCGCACCGCCGACGATTAGGAAGCCGCCAATCCACATGTGGTGGGTGAATATGCAAAGCTGTGTCGCGTAATCGGTCGCTAAGTATGGGTACGGGGGCATCGCGTACATGTGGTGCGCGATGATGATTGTTAGCGAACCCAAGAAGGCAAGGTTAGTTGCTAGTTGAGCGTGCCAAGAGGTGGTCAAGTTTTCATAAAGACCCTTGTGACCTTCACCTGTGAAAGGTCCTTTGTGGTTTTCAAGAATCTCTTTGATGCTGTGACCTATACCCCAGTTGGTGCGGTATTGGTGTCCGGCAACGATGAATAATACTGCGATCGCAAGATGATGATGTGCGATATCAGTCATCCATAAACCGCCAGTCACGGGATTTAAACCGCCTTTGAAGGTCAAAAAGTCAGCGTATGCACCCCAGTTCAACGTCCAGAAAGGAGTCAAACCGTTAGCAAAACTTGGATACAACTCAGTCAACAGGTCTTTATTCAGGATGAATTCGTGGGGTAAAGGTACGTCCTTGAGGGCGACACCTGCATCCAACAACTTGTTGATTGGGTTAGATACGTGGATCAAGTGACCAGTCCAACCCAAAGAACCGCAACCAAGCAATACTGCCAAGTGGTGGTTGAGCATTGACTCAACGTTTTGGAACCACTCTAATTTAGGAGCAGCTTTGTGGTAGTGGAACCAGCCTGCAAATAAGAACAAGCCAGCTAATACCAAACCGCCGATCGCAGTGCAATAAAGTTGGAACGAGTTGGTTATACCCCAACCGCGCCAAACCTGGAATAAACCAGATGTGATTTGAATCCCGTGGAAGCCACCGCCAACATCAGCGTTCAAAATATCTTGTCCCACAATGGGCCAAACAACTTGAGCACTGGGCTTAACTCCTAGAGGGTCGCTTAACCAAGCTTCGTAGTTCGAGAACTTGGCACCGTGGAATATCATTCCGCTCAACCACAGTGTCACAACTGCCAAATGACCGAAGTGTGCTGCGAATACTTTGCGGGAAATGTCTTCTAAATCGCTTGTATGTGTATCAAAATCATGGGCGAGGGCGTGAAGGTTCCAAATCCAGGTGGTGGTTTTGGGACCTTTAGCAAGGGTTCTATCGAAGTGTCCAGGCTTTCCCCATCTTTCAAATGAGGTTGGAACTGGGTCTCTATCGACAATCACTCTTGCCTTCTTCTCCTCTCGCTCCGGAGGACTAATCGTCATTCGACCTCCTCTCTTAAAAGGGATTGAGGAATTTTGTACATCACTAGTTGTCTTCGCAGCTTTTTTTAGCTTGTCGCTTTTCCCATTTTTTCAGATAACTTACTCAGCTAACTTCAAATTGGAGTTCGCGAGAAGACGCTATGTGAAAATTGGTTTCTGTTGAATTATAGGGTCATCTACCCCACATAGTTATAAACAATTTAACAATAATTAAAAATCCCTCAACTTACCGTGGATTCTAGTTTCTACATCATCAGGGTTGGGCAAATTGTCAATAGTTTATTCATTTAATTTACAAAGGGAAACAATTCGCAAATATTATATTTTTTAGATTCTTGCATGTTACAATTATTAATGTGCATTTTTTCTAATCTGGCTTTTCTTGTATCATTACAACTTTGTTACAATTTATTACAATTTATTACCATTAATCAAATCTAGAGTTATGGATAATTTTGGGTTTGGTGCGATTTCTTTTATGAATTATTTGGTTATTGGTCAAAATATTTGGTCAAAATAAATACGTGAGATACATAGAGAGTAAAAGATTATGGGATGGGGGAAACGGATAGAATGACCCTACATAATCTTTCTCTTTCTATGTCTAGATTTTTGCATAGCAGGAATATTTAACCTTTGGACTATGGTTTAGGGTCAACAATTTAAGCCAAAATGGTTTTTCAGTTGTTCGTGAGGTATAGCTGGTGAAACGTATGAATTTTTGGTTTGTAAGAGCGATCGCGATGGTGCAAAGCACCCACCAAAAGGCGATTCTCCAGAGGAGACGCTACGCGATGGTGCAAAGCACCCGCTTTACAGCGATCGCGAAATCTTTTCCTTGGCAGGGTGGAATAGTTAAGCGAAGTGCCAAATTATTAGTCTCATTCCTACTAATTCTTAGTTTGAGCGGTTGTGGAGGAAAAGTTGTTAGTCAGGAACCGTTTACATCGGGAAAAGTGCGGGATAACCCACAACTAACGAATCAAATTTCTGAAGTTTCCCCACCGTCCGTTATTCAAGAACTAAAACGCAGCTTGGAAACAAACCAACCACAGGTTAAGATTATCAGTCCGAAGCCAGACGAAACTTTGCAAAATGACCGGGTGGATGTTAGTTTTCAAGTTAAAGATTTACCAATATTTCAGGATTCGCAATATAAATTAGGTCCTCATCTGCATGTCATTTTAGATAATCAGCCTTACATAGCTGTTTACGATATTAGTCAACCTCTAACTTTATCCAACTTAGCTGCTGGTACACATACACTACGGGTTTTTGCATCCCGTCCTTGGCATGAAAGTTTTAAAAATGAAGGTGCATACACGCAAACAACATTTCATGTCTTTACAAAGACTGACGAGAATAATCCCGATATATCCCAGCCTTTATTAACATATAGTCGTCCCAAGGGTGAATACGGTGCAGAACCAATCTTGTTAGATTTTTATATCACGAATGCACCGCTACAAATTGGTGGTAAGGACATTTTAAAAGATGAAATTGGAGATTGGCGTATTCGCTGTACTATTAACGGTGAAAGCTTTGTATTAGATAGATGGGAGTCGGTATATCTTAAAGGATTTAAGCCCGGAAAAAACTGGGTAAAACTAGAATTTTTAGATGGAGAAGGTAAAGTAGTTAAGAACGTTTTTAATACTACAGTTAGAAGTATTGATTACGAACCAAAAGGTAAAGATACTCTTTCTAAAATTATTAGAGGTGAGCTTTCATCTGAACAAGTTCGTGGCATTGTTGACCCAAATTATACGGCGAAAATACCTGTTATAGAACCGATACCAACAGTTACACCAAAAATTGAACCAACTGTAGAATCGACACCAGAAACACAGCCAAAAGAGGAAAACTCAAAAGTTCCAAAAATTGATATTCCAGAAATTGATATTCCAGAGATTCAAGTACCTGTTGAAACTCCTAAAGTTAAATTACAACAACCGGAAAGACTAAAATCTGGCGGTTTTTTTAAACGTGAAACTAATAAAAACCCTGTACCGCAACCGCGTTTAAAAGAGATACCAGAGCCAATTTCAACTGAAACACCTACAATACCAGAATTAATTCCAGAAATCATTAACGAAACATCTACATCTGAGACTACTAAACCTCCAACAGAAATACCGAGATTTGGTAAGTATTTCAAATATCCACCTGTTAATGAATCTGTAGATAAAGCTGCTAATCCATCTATCATTACACCATCTAGCACACCATTATTAGAATCTACAAAATCTCCGATACCAGAAGTAATAAATCCACCTGTAGCGATACCCAGAAATAAACTTAGTAAGCAACCCGAAACACCTAATGTAATTGAGTCTTCTGCTGTGAAAGGGACTTCTGAACCGACACAACCCGCAAAATCGAGATTTAGTAAATATTTACAAAATCCTCAAGTAACACCGACAACTAAACCAGAAGTGCGAGATATACCAGAGGAGAAACAGTCTTCTTCGTCTAGTAAAACTCAAGTTGAAGTGACACCAAGTAATAAATCTAATGCATTGCAAGAAAAATTTGTGAGCGAATTAGAGAAGATTAAATCAAGTAAATTTTTGCAGCGTTTACAGTTACCGAAACCTGTATCTTCTTCTGATACAAAAGTTCTAGTTACTGATAAATCTTCAACCTCAGATGTACAATCAAATGGAGAAAGCTAGTCAGGTAAAGTAGGATTTTGAATATGTTTTTTGAATATGTTTGTAGTTGGTTCTTGTAAGTTACTTTCAGGGAATAAACCCAACTATAGACTTATCAATTTTATCATCCATAAGGGTATGAGGGCGGGGTTTTCCTGCCCCTACAGGTAAGCTAAAAAGCACCTAAATCATATATTAGGGCAGGCAGGGATACCCACTCCACAATAATTATAATAATTTAGATTATATGATTTAAATGCGGAACAGCTTATTACTTAATAATTCGACTGGAAATATTTAATAAGTATTTATCAAAAAATGGTAGTAAATCGTGTTCGCGCACCAGAATTTCCACAGTATTTTAATTGGTTAAATACAGATAAATCTTTATCGATAAAGGAATTAAAAGGTCGAATTGTTGTTTTAGATTTTTGGACTTATTGTTGTATAAATTGCCTGCATATACTACCAGATTTAAAATATATAGAACAAAAATATAAAAATAGCTTAACAATTATCGGTGTACATTCTGCAAAGTTTGATAATGAAAAAGAGATAGATAATATTCGTCAAGCAATCCTTCGCTATGATATTGAACATCCTATTTTAGTGGATAATGATTTTAAAATTTGGCAAGATTATGCGATACGCGCTTATCCCACACTAATAGTAATTGACCCTAAAGGTTATATTATTGGCTCATTTGTGGGAGAGGGAAAACGTGATATTTTAGAAGATTTAATTAAGCAAGTAGTTGAACAGAATAGTAAACAAGAAACACTGAATTTTCAAGAACTAAATTTAACCTTAGAAAAATTGCGATCGCCTATAATTACACCGCTAGCATTTCCTGGTAAAGTTATCGCAACAAATATAGGTTTATTTATTGCTGATACGGGACATAATCGGATTATTCAAACCTCTTTTGATGGGGAAGTTCTCAATATAATTGGCAATGGAAAAGCTGGTTTAATAGATGGTTGTTTTGCAGAAACACAATTTTCAGCACCACAGGGAATGACATTCGATCAAAAAAATAAAATTCTCTATATTGCTGATACGAATAATCACGCAATTCGTCAAATTGATTTAATCAAACAACAAGTAAAAACAATTTCAGGTACGGGAAAACAAAGTCGAAATATTCGTCCTCATTGTGGTAATGCATTGGAAACATCATTAAATTCACCTTGGGATTTGGTGAAAGTAGGTGAAAATTTGTGGATTGCGATCGCAGGTTCTCACCAAGTATGGAAAATGGATTTAGATGGCAATATTATTGGTACTTATGCGGGTACTGGTGCTGAAGCTTGTTACGATAGCAATATTCTAGAATCCGTATTTGCTCAACCTAGTGGGATAACTACGAATGGTTGTGAATTGTATGTTGCTGATAGTGAAAATAGCACAATTCGCGCTGTGGGTTTGAAAGAATCTGCACGGGTAAGAACGGTTTGCGGAAGCGGAAATTTATTTGCATTTGGCGATCGCGATGGTGTTGGTAGTGATGTTTTGTTACAACATTGTTTGGGGGTTGAATATGCTGAAGGTAATGTTTGGATTGCCGATACTTATAATCATAAAATAAAGTGTATTAATTTGAGTACGGGTGAATGTAAAACTGTTTTGGGTAGTGGGGAGTTTGGTTTAAAAGATGGTGTTGGTACAAATGCACAATTTTCCGAACCATCGGGATTGAGCATTTTGGATTCTTTTTTATATATTGCCGATACAAATAATCATGTTATTCGACAAATCGATTTAAGTAGTTTGGAAGTGACAACTTTAAATTTTCCAGGTTTATGTTCGCCAGATTTTTGTATTCCAGCAGTTCCTTAAATCTAACTAATTGATTATAACTAACTGAAAGGTTAAATTACTTATATAAGTTAGTACGTGTTTTTTTGAGTTAATCAATCGTAGATAAACGCAGATAATTTTTACGATTATATTTATCAATATTCATAATGTTTTATTTTTGTTGTTAGCCAATAAACATTAAGTATCAGATAAATCAGTATTTATACTATTATCATATTTAGAAAATTAGGAATAAATTAGAATCAAAATTGATTAAATTAAAATTTATAACTTACAAAATGTTAGCCAATACTGAACCTAATAAATTTATTTTTTTAGACAAAAATGATGTTTTGCTCTTTTTAAAAGACACTTATACTGTTGATATCTATAAACAGTTATTATTAGAGAATATTCAAGCTAAATTGAGCACGAAAATATCTAACAATTATTATGTTAAAGATATTTTTAAAGGTATCTCTATTAATGGAACTTTTTTAATGTGTGGAAATATTTTATGGAATTCATCAGAAGATGGGATAAAATGTCAACTTTTAAAAGTTGGCTCTAAAGGTTGGCAATCAGGATATTTAAAAATGAGATGTTCAGTAAAGATTGTACCCTCCGAAAACCTTAAAGGTCATGATAGACTTCAAAGTGATTTAATTTTAGAATTCTACTCTGATGAAATTCAAGAGCCAGAATCACCTCTAGATGATCTTCGGCAAATAATACTTTCTGAAAATAAACCTTAAGATAGATAAATATTAACTAATTTAATTTGTAATTTAACAGCAGTTATTCTTTATATTTCACTACTGTAAAATTGATTGTTTAGAAAAGAAAAGGTAACATGTTAAATTTCAATTATTCGAGTAACAACGTAAATGAAAAAATGGGAGAAGTAAGAGTAAAAGTTAAGCTAAACCTCGTCTACGTTGAAAACCGTAGTTTTTCTTCATCTTCTTCAAGATGATTTTTTACCCACAAGCGATCGCTAATTTCAAACGGAT
>NZ_NTFS01000322.1 GCF_002289455.1 Brunnivagina elsteri CCALA 953 | reverse complement strand
GTTTTATTCCCAATCCCCATTGTCATCACATATTCCCCCGGTTGAAGAGGAGTGGGGGAGTGGAGGATGGGAGGAGTGGGAAGAGCAGCGTGTTGCGGGGGTTCCCCCCGTTGTAGCGACTGCGGGGAGTTTAGGGGTAAAGAATATTCATCTACTGCATTACCTGTTTTTTCGTATCCATCTTTCCCCCACTCTCCCTCTCCCCCGCTCTCCCACTCCCCCACACTTCGTCCCTTAAGTTGGTCAGTGGAAATGATTAAATCGTAACCATTTCTGACATTACTTAAATCTCGTGGTGCGAATGTTCCCTTTCCCAATTGCCAAGTTTTAATAAGAGTGTTCCAAGTAAAAAAGTGCCCAATTGTCATGCTGAATGGAGCGAAGCGCAATGAAGCATCTCTGTCTATTACATAGCGACTCAGGATCAACAGTTGGATCATTTATTTCTTGGATTACTCTAAGTGGTTTATTTGCGTCATCGATATCCAACCCAGCACGTCTTTCTTTAATACCAAAACGAGTTTGAAATGGCGTTGCTTCTTGATTCCCCAAAGATGCATGAAGCCTAATGTCAATCTTGCCATCGCCATCACCAACTAGTGCGATCGCGAAGCGTCTCCTATGGAGAATCGCATCCGAATTTGCCATTACTCCTCCATTTTCCCCTGTTTTTGCATCGACTACTAAAACTCGTAAATTTTCCCGCTCTGAGAAACTTTTACAGGGTGTGAACAAATTAGAACCGTATGCAGCACCAAAATGAGGCTGGTCAAAAAGCTGTTCTCGTAACTTTTCGTCCATAAAATAGAAACGGCGATCGGCTGAGAATTCCAGTGTTAATCCTTGGGGTGCGAATTGGTTGAGGTCTTGTTCCGTCGTCAGTCCCTGATATACTGTCCCCAATTTAAAAGTGGCATTTGGGGCAAAATACTCTGCCAAACAGTATTCGATTTTTTCTATAATTGGCTCACCATTAGCGATGATTGGTTTACCCGTTTTGGTGCAGAAGTGTTCGAGGGTAATTGCCATAAAAATTAAATTTAATTCATAATTTTATCTACCAATTTATGGATATTTTAGATATTTGATACTAAGCCTTTAGTCAAGAATTCATCTATCACTAATGACGTAAAATTGAATTTATTTAATTACTTTTGGATATAATTAGTATATTTGTATTTCTGAGGCGTTCGAGTTATGGATAGAGTCAAACCAGTCGTATTACCTACTTCAGTTTGGGACACAGACAATCTGGGAGATTTAGTGGCGGAAGGTGCGCTACATAGCGACGATTTATCATTACATGCTGTTGCAGAAGCCCAGAGGGAAGAATATCTACGTTTATCGCGGGAATGGGATGAAAAAATGGAAGATTATTGGAATTCCATCGATTGGGAAGATTTCAAAATTTAGTATGAATTATTAAACACAGAGAAAGAGGAAATATGAGAGAAAATATTAACGATTGGGATGATTGAATTGGTGGCTAATCGGGGAAAGCTCTGTTAGTCTACATTCCAGAAATGGCAGGTTTCAATCGGCGGAATTTACCTCAGTGTAAAACAAAAGCTAATTGGGATTTACAAGTCGTATCTATAAATTACCGAACGGAAAAAATTTCCTATCGGAGAATATGGAAACATCCCACCCAATTCGTATTGTGTATTCGCGAACAGAAAATCAGGGTATTTACTGAGAATTAATTGTTATCCTTCAAGACTGTATTTATATTTACTAAGACTGTACAATTCCTACAAATATAAACAGTAGTAAAGGAAAATAAAATATGAATAACGATATTACAATTTTTCTTATTAGTAAGCTAAAACTCACTTAATTTGTATACCGAAAACCTCATAGCAAGGCTTTCAGACTTAAAAAGATGTCATTTAGATGCGTCTAAGCTTATTGGTTTATTAATTGTTTATTTAATTTTCTCAGCATTAACTGAAATGGGAACAAAGCTACCGTGGAAGAAGTAAGTTATGATACTCACAAAGGTAATAGTTAAATCTTTGAGTAAGGTGCGAGGGCGAAATTTTCATTACTATCGCCAAGGAGGAAGCGATCGCACAAGTTAAGCAACTCAACCTCAGTCTGTGTCTTTCGCATCAGCCGTAGAAAATGACCTTCAGCATCAACCAACAGTGCAATGTAATTGAGGAACATTTTTAAGTAGCCGACACGCGATTCTCCATAGGAGACACTTCGTGAACGCACTGGTATAGCTGCCGAGTTAGGGGTTTGACATAAACGATCGATATAGTTACGTACTTCTACTAAAGAAACAGGTGTAATTATTTCTCCTCGCAAAGCCTGCCGAATTTGATTAAAAATCCAAGGATTTGCGATTGCCCAACGTCCCACCATCACACCCGCCGCACCTGTTTGAGAAAGCACTTCTTGGGCATTTGTGGCAGAGTTAATATTACCATTGGCAAGCACCGGACAATCAACCCGCTTAACCGCTTCCGCAATCAAATCGTACCTGACTTCTCCGTGGTACATATCTTTCACCGTGCGACCATGCAAACTCAGTAAATCAATGTTGTGGCGGTTAATTTTATCTAAAATTTCGTAAAAAGTATCTGTATTATCAAAGCCTATACGCATCTTAACAGTCAAAGGGCGATCGCTCACCGTAGAACGCAGTTCTGCCAAAATCCGCTCCACTTTTTCCGGTTCTCGCAATAATCCACCCCCAACATTTTTGCGATAGACTCTAGGTGCTGGACAACCCATATTCAAGTCAACTCCAGCGATATTATCGCGGCAGAGTTCCTGTGCTGTTCTGACTAAATCGGGAATACTTTCGCCAATCATTTGAGCAAAAACAGGTCGCCCCGTGTCGTTTTCAGTGATTGATGCCAAAATACTACGATTGAGCCGTGAAGTTTCATTTACGCGAAAATACCCAGTAAAGAAGTAGTCGGGACTACCATACTGGGCAATAACCTTCATGAACCAGAGGTTTGTCAATACTTGATTGGTTTCATCTAATGGAAAATCTACATAAAGTTGGTGGTTCAATTCAAAGAATTAACAAGGCAAAAAGTCTACTGTGGCAAGGGAGGGTTGATGATGCGTTAGCGAAGCTTTCCGCAGGAATCGCCTGCTTTGCTGACTGCGAACTCAAGCAAGCTGAGAATTTCTGTGTTTACCTTGAGAAACATCGACACCGAATCGTAAATTATCAATATTATCAAGCCGAACAAATTTGCTCTATTGGCTCTGGTGCAATTGAATCTACTGTTAAACAGATTGACCGTCGAACTAAAATTTCCGGTGCACAATGGAAAATTGATAATGTTCCTCAAGTCATCGCTCATCGTTGTGCTTATCTTAATGGATTAATCTTTGCCCGCTAAATAAAAAGTGGGATGCTCCCGTTGCTGGGGTTGGACTATTTTTAGGTTTAGGAATAATAGTTATTTTCATGCTAATGGGTTTTTGCTGACCGTATTTATCTTCGACTGAAATTCCTACTTCGGGGATTACTATAATAGATTCGGAACCTGTAACGTTTACTTTTTTACCAGAATGAGAAAGAGTAATAATAACATCTTTTGGGTCTGCTTTGACTTTCCAGCGCAGAGTTACGGTTGCACCTTCATCTAAAGATTGTGTAGATTGCTGGTTATTGTTAATCCCGAAAAACTCAATCTCAAATGGTTTCGATGTAACGTTAATATTAATTGGATTAGAAGCTTTGAGATTTTTTGGATATTGAAAAGGAGATTTACTTGTAGGTTGCAGAAAAATAGTATATTTCCCTGGTGTGCTGACTCCCATAGGCACATTTTGACAAGTTAATTCATTACCTTTTTGGCATTGCTTTTGAAGTTGAGGGGGAATTCCTTTGGTAAAATCAAAGTTACCTATAGTAATTAATGTTCCATTTTCTTGTTTATTGATAATCTGAAGACTTGCTAATTGTTCTGGATTACTAATTCGCCAACTTAAATTTACTTGTTGACCTGTTTCATATTGGAGTTTATCCGAGCTAAAAGAATCATTCACTATTTCTGGCGATGGGAGTAATTTTATCTCTACTGGAGATGTAGTTTTTTCATCGACTTTATTGTTTTTGTTTTTATAAGCTTCTAACTTAAATGTGTATTTTCCAGGTTGTTTAGCTTCTGTGATAAAATTATTGCAGGTCAGTGTATTATTTTGTGTTTGACAGTTTTTACCATCGTTTAATTCGTTAATTTTATAGCTATATTCTTTTGGCTCTAGGTTTTCTGCGGTAAAAGATAATCTTAAATTATCTAATTGTTTAACATTACTAACTTGCCAATTTAAACTAATTTTATTGCCCTCTTGATAAGTAGGATTTGTTGGTTTTAAAAAATCTATTTTTGCTGGTTCTGGATGCAATATTCGCCAAATGATAAATGCGCTACCTCCCAATATTCCTAAAATCAGCAATAATAATAGGAAAAAATGCCACCAAGGACGAGCTTTCCAAATGAAAGTTCCTTGAGGTAATTTATCGGGAAGTGGTAATTGTTTTTGATCTTGAATCTCGATTTGAAAGTTGATAAATAATCCTGAACCTAGCCAAGGTTGTCTCCAGGAACTAGTTGGATCGACTGTTAAGTTTACATCTGTACTTTTTTGGGGTAATAATCTGACTTTTAATGGCTCAAATTTATAGTTACATAATTCTTCTTCATCTTGAGTTTTAGCATCTAAAACAAGTTCGCGATCGGTATTACCTCGATTGGTTAATTTAAGTTGATATTTACCCGCAGCACGACTAGATTTTCCTAAAATAGTGTTTAATTCTATGTCTAAAATATAATTTTCTGGAATTTGTAAATAAACTAAGTCTAATAATATTAAATCTTGTCTATTTTGAGAATATAATTGAATTGTAGGTGGATATGTCCCAGCAAAGGCATCCGCAGGGGGATGGATTTCGAGTAATATTTCACCTTGGGAATAGTCGTTTAATTCTAGTCCATTTTCTTCCGAAAGTACCCCTGCTCCTTCATAACCTGTTCTGGGATAGCGAATTGTAAACCAAGTATCATCTAAATCTGGACAAGTTAAACGAAAACGGTCTACTTGTTGGCAACGATTGTTAACTGCTACTGTTAGCAATAAAGGTTGACCGGGTTTATAAATTAACTGATTCTTGGGATTGCTTGCAGGTTTGATTATAAAAGTAGGGTCGTCTCCTCCACGTCTTACTGTTTGCTCTTTAATTAAAACCTGAATTTGTAGGGGAAACGAGATAGGTGTTTCTTGTGGATAATCTTCAGGAGCGTCTACGATTAGTCTGTAGTCATATGTTCCTGGTGGGGTATTTGGAGGAATTTGGAACTCGAAGGATACTTCATAACTTTTTTGAGAAGCTAATGAGAGACATTCTTGTAATGGATTATTCGATAGATTTAAGTTTTGGAATGCTTCATCAAAAGAAACATCAATTCGAGCATCTTTGTAGCCTTGGTTGGTAATAATTACGTGTAATTGTAGGGTATCACCTGGCATCCCCTGTAAAATATCGGGGGGATTAATAATTACTTTTAGTACACTAGTATATTGATTTTGCATTCCATTATCCTGACTTAATTAATGGGGATTGAGTCTGGTTTATATTTTTTACCTTTTTGTGTTTTTTGATATTCCTCACCTCCAATAATAACCATATTTCCCTGGCTATTAATATCGATGCTGTTAATAATATGCGCTATTTTTTTGATTTGTTTGCCTTTAATAGATTCACTACTGCGTTTACCTTCTGGGGTTAATTGCCAAACTACTACTCGTCCATCATCACCTGCACTTACCAGCTTTTTACCATCCCCAGAAACAGCGATACTACGAATAGCTTGCTCTCCTGCTTGCCAGCGATCGCGTTCGCATTCTTTTTGATAAAATGGCTGCTGTGGGTTGGATTTAATCCGACTTTGGCATTGATAGTCTAAAATTGTAATATAACCGTCTGAGTCAGCTATTGCTAGGAGGTTGGAACTTTTAGGTACAAATGCAATACTCAAAACTCGATCGTTATTTCCATAATTACTCTTCTCATCTGCTACGACAAATTTACCTTGACTGAGATTATTTTTAAGCAAATCATCTTGGGTAAGCTTATCTTTTGCTTGAGGAATAGAATTAAGTTGATTTAAATTTAATAAAATCAGAGATTTATAATTTCCTGCTATAGCCAAAGTCTTATCATCACTGCTCAAAGCCATTGAATATACATCATAATCTACGTTAATGATTCTTTCTGGTGCTTGTTTAAACTCTTCTGTAGGGGAGTTTCTCGACCATAAAAGCACCTTCCGGTTAGGATGACCACTAATTAAATATTTTTTATCATTTTGAGTAAATACTAAGTCAAATACCTTGTCAGTTTTACCAACAAAATCTGTAACTTTTAGTTCAGGTTTTTTTTCACGGTTTGCAATATCCCATAGTTGAATAACGCTATTTTTCATCCCAGCAGCAACACGATTATTTTCATGTGGGTCGAATCGTAATGACAATACCTCTCCACCGGTTTTCCCTAATACACCCTCCGGTTTTTGAGGTTCATTATCTCCTGCGGGTTTTAAGCTGCTACCATTAATTTGCCAGCGTCTAATTGTGCCATCATTTGAGCCGCTAACTGCTGTACTTGCATCCTTACTAAAACGAACTACATTAATTGAATCTGTATGTGCAATTAATTCTGGCTTAAATATTAAAGATAGCAATAATCCCAAAAAGCCAATTAAAGCTAATTGCAACCATAGAGGGAAAATAGGTAAAATTTTTAACTCTAAAGCTTGAGTTGTAGGGTCAGTACCACCTAATCTTTGGTCTGATAATATGGCTTTGACATCAAATCTTAAAGTTTTTAACCACCCAACCCAATGACGTTTTGTTTTCATTTCCAATTCTACTTTGCTTGTTTCCCCTATTGGTAGTTCAGCATATTCAGGAAATAATTTACAAGTGCATTGACGGTGGTCTTTGCCTTGTAGCTGAATGTCTACTTGTTGTTGGAGATTGCTAACATTTTTAAACAGTAATTCAAAAGTTGTAGAATTTGATTTCCAATCAGGGATCCACCAACCTTGACGGGGAATAGTTTGTTGTTGGGGTGTGGCTTTAAACTCAACAAAACCCACCGGTAAAACTTCTAAAATACCTTGGGGACTATGGGACAAACCATCTCGACTTGTAGCTTCTACTGTGAAGGGATACTCTCGACTTAGTGCTTGATTCGAGGATGGAGGTTGACATTGGAAAATTGTTTCAACTTGAGTATTCGCTTCTAACAATAATCGTCTTTCCACACCATCATTTAGCCAAGATGCTTCGATACCAACAAAACGCAACACCACATCAACGGGTTTATGACTCCAGTTGCGCGATCGCACTGCGATATTTGCCGTGTTGCGAGGATAAACTTGAAACCTTTGCACGGGCAATTCGACACTCACAGCTTTTACTCTGTCGTCTGCCTCAATTCTCAGGTACACAACAAGTGTCCGTTCTTGCCGCAACCGAGGTGAAACAATTTTAATTCGCAAAGTTGCAGTTCCAACAAAGCTTGGTATGGGTGAGTCAAAAATAATAATTTGAAATTCTGTACTACTACCAGGTGGTTTTGCAGCAGAAATCTCTGGGGAAAGACGATACCATTGATTTCCAAAACTCGGACTAGCTCCTGCTGGTATCACTTCGAGTTTAAAATCAGCATGTTGCTCGCTGTCATTGATAACAGTGACTTTAAATATAACTGGCTGACCACCAGGTCGTAACGTATGGTTTTGGGGAGAAACGCTAGCATTTATAAAGTTTTGTTCCATACAGCAATTATTATACTTGTATTAATTGTGATATTGCTAATGCATTTACTTG
>NZ_NTFS01000321.1 GCF_002289455.1 Brunnivagina elsteri CCALA 953 | reverse complement strand
ACTGATTTTTGGATATCTTTGATAGGTAATAATTTCAGCCCAAGTTTTGTGTAATTAATTGTGTCCGACTACTTAACTGCCATGACTGCCAGAATTGTGCCATTGGGATGGACTAAAGCAATTTCAGAATCTAATTGGTATTGGTTTGCGATTGATGCAGAAACTTGTAAAGTGACGGGAATGCTCCAAGCAAGACCATTTTGAAGTCGCATGTCTTTGATAATGGAATAGTATTCCTGTTCATCGACGAATCCTTCCAATGGACTATAAACACCTGTGGCAATACATTCTAAGTCAGCTAGATTGCGAGCAGAGAGGGTAAGACGAGGTAGATTAGATGCTTTGAATAAGCTTGCTTCCCGTTCTTCTCCAAATAAATAACGGTTGATGAGTTGACCACCGTGGGGTTGAATTAAAGCTTTGATTTTAGACATACGTTGCTCCTATTTATTCCTTGTATTGGGTGAAAAAACTGTAATTTTTGAGTTTGAATTAACCGTATCTAGACTTAATCAATAATCAGGAGGGGAACGGTTAATTAAATTGATAATTTGTGGACATTGAATCATATATTTTTGGCAAATTTAGATTTCAATAAAAATTGATTTACAAACCATAGAAGAAAATAATTAACGGAGGTACAATTATTGCCATCAACAGATTTAGTGGCGCTCCAACACGGATGAAATCAGTAAATTTATAGCCACCAGGACCATAGACCATTGTGTTAGTTTGATAGCCAATTGGTGTCATAAAGCTGTTAGAAGCAGCGAAGGTGACTGCAAACAAAAAAGCCAGAGGATTTAGATTGAGATTCTCTGCGACTTTTGCAGCAACTGGTAATAATAAAACCACTGCGGCATTGTTAGAAATAATTTCGGTGAGTAAGGAAGTAATCACAAAAAAGAAAGTCAATATCCAGTAACCAGATAAATTCCCTCCTAGTCCAATTAAAGTATTTGCTAACCATTGAGTAGTACCAGATTTATCCATTGCGATACCAAGGGGAATTAATCCAGCCAGTAAAAAGATAATGTCCCAACGTACAGCATCGTAAATTTCTCTGGGTTTGAGACAACCTGTTAATACCATGAAGACAACACCAACTAGAGAAGTTACGAGAATTGGTAGCCAATTCAAAGCTGCGACAATTACAACTCCCAAACCAATTGCTATTGATATCCCAGCTTTATCTCGACGGAGAGTTTCTAATTCCTGTTGATTAAGTACCAACAAATTACGATTAATTTGTAAACCTAAAAGGCTTTGTTTAGGACCTTGAACTAATAGAACATCACCAAACTTTAATTTGCTTTCAGCAAGACGCTCTCTAGTAATTGCTTGTCCGCGATGCATCGCTAAAACCGTGACATTATATCTTTGACGGAAGCGTATTTCTTTGATGGTTGAACCAATTAGGTTTGAGTTGGAAGGAATTAAAACCTCGGCAATACCTTCATTTTCTGAACTAATTTGTGCATCTAAAGATTTCTTCTTATTTAGAAACTCCGGTAGAATTTCTATTCCTTTGTCATCTTTGATTTTAAGTAACTCTTCTCGACTACCGCGAACGACTAAAACCGAACAAGCTTGTAATTTTTTGTCTTCTAAAGGTTGGTGAAAATGGGTATCACCAGCAATCATTTCTAATACATCTACATCAAATTTATGTTGTAAACCACTCGATAACAGGGTTTCTCCCGCCAAATTAGAACCTGGTGGAATTAAAATTTCGCTAATATAATCACTTAAACCATAGTCTTCTGTCAAAATATTATCGGTTTGTTTTTTACGACTTGGTAATAATCGAGGTGCGATTAAAGCTAAATAAATTAAACCAATGGTAAATGTGATTAGCCCTAATTGGGTAAATTGGAATAAGCTAAATGCTCCATAACCCAATTTCTGAGAAATTCCACTTGCCAAGATATTAGTAGAAGTTCCAATTACTGTAATCATGCCGCCTAAAATTGTCACAAATGATAGAGGCATTAATAATTTGGAAACAGAGATTTTTTGTTGTTTACACCATTGCTCGACAATGGGCAAAAACACAGCAACAACAGCAGTATTATTAATAAAAGCTGTAATTGGTCCAACAATTATCCCTAAAGTGAAGATTTGCCGAGTTGTATTTCTACCACCCCATTTGAGTAAAATATCACTAACAATTTGAATTGCTCCAGTACGAGCAATACCCGCACTGAGGATAAACATTGCCATCACTGTAATAGTAGCGGAATTGCCAAAACCAGATATTCCTTCATCTGGAGTAACTAAACCTAAAACGATTAAAAGAATTGTGACGATTATGGCAATAATATCTGACGGCAACCATTCAGTCACAAATAAAACTAATGCCAATACAACAATGGCAAGTGTGAGGAATATACTCATGTGTTTGTAATCTCTAGCGCACCTGACATGTATTCGGGTTTAAATTCTGATGCTGCTGAATCATAAGAATAACTGGGCTAAGTTTAAAATGAGTTTATGTAGCTTTTAGCAGTTATTCCACATTTATGAAACAGAAGCTTTGATGAAAGTTCGCATTCGCAAAATACATGATTATTCAAATCGGATGTTTTGGATTTCGATATTATTAGATTAGTTGATAAAGCTGAGAATAGGTTGATTTTTAAATGAGATTTTCCTGAGAATTTATTGAGCAAAATAGATCTATTTTCAAAAAAAAACAAACATCATAAACTGTGATATTTGTCAACCTAATTTAATTAATTAAAAATTATGAATTCAAAATTAAAAACCCCAAATATAAATTCGGGGATATTCAGAAAAAACTGCATTTTTATACCAATTTCAATAATGATTATGACACATCCGATGGTAAGGACTTAGCAATGCTAAGTCCCTACAAACTATCTGTTGCATTGTTTTTGAAAATTTGTATTATGTTGACTTGTACTTTATTTTTGGGTAGGAGTAAAATTAAAAGATATCTTAATTGCTTACTAAATATAGTTCATTTGTAGGAGGAATACAAATTTTACATATAAACTTATTTAATAGAACTCAGAATTATATATCTCGGTGTTTGTTACCCAGATAGCTATAGTAACGAACGTTAATCTAGAAAATACCTAAAATTCTCACAGCATATTTAGAAAAATATTTTAACCAATAACAAAATCCCATTAAATCTCAAAAGTTTTTAGCTTGATGCGTGACAGAATCGAATTCCCAACGCTTGTGATATGTGGTTACTCCGTACAAATTAAATGTCACAACTGGCTCATTTCCTAATGCTTCAATGCAGTGGATAGCATCAGATGTAAAACCAATAATATCGCCGGGAACCAAAATTTTTTCACCAACACATTCAATGCGATTTGGATATTCTAATGTGGGAACTCTTCGCCAAAATTTATTTTTTTCTTCTCCACCCACAACAGCTACAATTCCCCAAGTTGCGTGATTATGGATAGGTGAAATATTTCCGGGGAGCCAAGCAACCATCTGGATAGTCAAAGGAAACTCATACTCATCATACAGGAATTCTACAGACCAACCGGGGTCAGTTGGTGGTGCGCTAAACTCCATTTGTAGCCAATAGGAACTAGCTAATAATTTCCGCACTAGTGGCATAATTTGCTGGATGCGAAGACAATCATCTGTTATTGTCTCAAGTATGTCTTCTAATTCTGTGAGAAATCGGTATAGTCGATAGGGTTTTTCTGGTAAAGTAAGTTCCTCAGAATTCAGAACAACACAATCACCATCATTTTTTACCAGCCAATTTTGATATGTAATAATATTATCGTTTTTTTCTGTAATCATCATAAGTTATATTAAATATGCGAACTTTTCATGACCACTTTTCCCGTTGGACGAGGAACATTTGCATCTGTTTCTAATGTCACAACTAACCCAGAAAACTGTGGGTCGGTAAATTCTTGGTACATTTGATCGCTAAATGGTAACTCATAGGAAGCTGTTCCCCAGGAATAGGGTTTGACTTGACCGCAGGGTAATTTTTTGTCAGCGATAACTGTCCATAATAGATAAACTTGTCCGGGGGGTGGAGCAGGAAGATTTTTGAATATCATCACCGCTTTTTGTTTTTGGGGATTAATAACTATACTTCCCGAAGCGTTATCTGTAATGTTATTTTTAGATTTAGCTGATTCAAAAGTATATAATCGCGTTTGCGAATTTTGCAGCAGGTTTTTAACGGCTTGAACTTGGGTAAAGTCCTGGCGTAATTTTTGGTTATCTGCGGTGACAACACCTAAATTTTGCCTCAATCGATAGTTATCTATCCCTAAAATTACAACAAACAAAGCAGCGATACTACCAGCAATTTTTGTCCATTTTCTAGATGTTTTCAGTATTATTAAGTTATCGGTTTGTGTAACTGGAATATTATCTATATTTGGAATATTTACTAGTTGATTAGACTCTTGCACTTGAGAGAGAATTTTTCCGAGTAAATCTATGGGTGGTTCTACCTCGATAAAACCATCTAAAACCTGTCGTAAAACTTCCTGCAAATCTTTAACTTCGGCAATTACCTCTGGATGTTCATCAAGTAACAGCCGAAATTCCTCAGCTTCTTCTGGGGAAAGGTCATCCACAACAAATCCCGCAGCTAGGTTTTTTATATATTCGGGATCAAAAGATTTATTCATATATCAATATATCTGCATCAAGTAAAATTTGTCTGAGTTTTAATAATCCTTGACGAGTGTTGGTTTTGACTGTACCCAGGGGAATATCTAGTTGTGTGGCTATTTGCGATTGACTCAATCCCTGGTTGTAAGCTAATTCGATGACCTGGCGTTGCTTTTCTGAGAGTTCTGAAAGAGCATGATTAACCCTTTGCGATCGCTCTGCATTACTTACCTTTTCCACGGGTGTTGGTTCTGGTGTTATGTCATTACTCATAGTTCCTACTTTTTCTACAAGTTTTAGTCGTCTAGTGCGATCGCGTAGTTTGTCGATGGCACGCGATCGCGTTATTGTCACCAAGTAGCGGACAAAAAAGCGACAATCAGGATTGGTAGATGCTTTTCGCCACAGTGTCAAAAATATTTCCTGGGTTAAATCCTCAGCTTCCTGGGGGTTTGCCAAAATCTTTAGTGCTAATCCATACACCAAACGACCGTGACGCTGAAACAAAACACTCAATGCCGCAGCATCACCATTTTTAAGCGCCACAAACAAAGCTTCATCTGTCACATCGGTAAGCCCTGTTAAATTCGACTGGGATTGTTTAGGCTCCATGCGATTTTTAACCTACGTCTAAACTGATATAGTCGCCAGTTTTACATATTTTTTCCATTATCGCCTCGCTCCACAACGCACACAGAGATATTTTTGCTGAAAAAAGCCGTCTATATATATGACGACTGAGGGAGGAGATCGGATTGGATCTTGGATGGGGATATTTTATTTTTAAAGAAACTGCATGGAAATATTAAATCCAATACCACCCTTCAGTCGTCTTAGTGAATAGATGCACCACAATTGATTATTGTTGTGGCAAGCATATCGCCATTAAACACTTTCGGGCTGAGAACAGATTTTATGTACAAACACGCGAATTTATTGCTCAAAATTTGTTTGAGTAGCCTAGTTTTGACTGCATCTATGGTTGCAACAACCTCAACTAGTATTTCTGCAACTGAAGCTCAATCATCAATTACCAAGATTGCTCAAGGGAATCCCTGCGCTAGTAAAAATCCTTGTGCAGGTAAAGTTAAATCTGTTGGAGGTCCTCTGGCTAAGGAACTTCAGGGTAAACCAGTGATGGTGGATGTATATGCTACTTGGTGTGCTGGTTGTAAAAATATTGCTCCCACCCTATCGCAGTTGAAACAGGAATATTCTGGTAAGGTAAATTTTGTTGTCTTGGATGTCACCGATAAAGGTAAGCTCAAACAGACAGAAGCGATCGCGCAAAGACTGGGCTTAGGTAAATTTCTAGAAGCTAACAAGGGTAAAACTAGCACTGTGGCTATTGTTGACCCAGCAACTGGTAACATTTTATCCCTGTATCAAAATAATTCTAATAAGGCTGATTACACCAAAATCCTTGATGCTGCTGTGGCGAAAAAGTAGTTAAATTGTCGCATTGTTCCTATTTTCAGGGGCAATGCTAGCTTTGGCGATCGCAAGGAAATACCCACAGAATACCCACAGAATAAATTATGCGATGGCGGCAGCCACTCCTACGGAGTATCGCGTAATTTAACTAAGGAACGTGGATTAAATAAAGTGCATTCATTAGGGTTAGGACTTACGCATTGACAGAAAAATCAAAATAGGGGGTATGGTTTTCAGCGCTTAAAGCTTGTTTTTCTGTTCCCCATCAAGCGATAGAACCCACATTCCGCACCCTAACTGTCACACATCAACAAAATATTGGGAAAGTAGTATATAAAACCTACAAGCAAGGCATAGCCAAAGAGAACTAATAAGAATTAGTAGCATTAGGATGAAGTACAAAATTACTATTGAGGTTATTGGGTAGTCAAAGAAAAAGCTCCTTAAGTCAAAAATATTAAAGAATTAAGAAAAATTAATTTTTGATAAAAGTAAAAATGTAAGAATAAAAGCAGAATTGTTAGGAGAATTCTGCTGCCATGTTTAATATAAAAGATGTTGAAATACAAAATATCGACCATTTAGGGATAGTCGCAGGAATAGTAGATTCAATTGGATTAGTAGAAATTATTAACGATTTGTTGGGAGTTGAAGAAGAAGAAAAAGTAAGTTGTGGAAATGTTGTCAAAGCAATGATTTTAAATGGATTAGGATTTGTTTCTAAGCCATTATACATGTTTCCAAAGTATTTTGAGTCAATTCCATGTGAACATTTAATAGGAGAAGGAGTAAAACCAGAGTATTTAAATGATGATAAACTTGGTAGAGTTCTGGATAAATTATTTTTGAAAGGACTCGACACAACATTTTTAGCAATTAGTTTAAATGTAGTACAAAAATTTCAAATATCTACATTAATATCACACTTAGATTCATCATCTCTCCATATGCATGGGGAATATAAATCATGTTTACCAGAAGTTATATTTGAAAACGAACAAGAAGAATTACAGTTTAAATCAAAGCAAGCTATAAGCGTCACACATGGATATTCCCGCGACCATAGACCAGATTTAAAGCAATTTCTGATGGAATTAATATGTACTGGAGATGGGGATATACCAATATTTTTTAAATCAGTATCTGGGAATCAAACAGATTCTCAATCTTTCGGAAAGATAGCAGTTGAGTATCAAAAACAAATGAAAGTTGATAGTCTAATCGTTGCCGACTGTGCATTATATACAGAACCAAATATTAAGTTAATGTCAGAGATTAAGTGGTTATCGAGAGTCCCTTTAACTATAAAAGAGGCACAATTATTAGTTTCGGAAACCCCAGAATCAGAATTTATTGACAGCGAACTATTAGGATATTCATTTGTCGCTAAAAGAAGTAATTACGGTGGAATAGAGCAGAGATGGTTAGTTGTGCAAAGTCAAGAAAGAAAAGAATCGGACTTAAGAAAACTATCACAAAAAATAGTCAAAGATTTAGGGAAAAGCAAAAGTGCGTTGAAAAAAATATCGTCGGAAAAATTTGCATGTAAAGTTGATGCCATGAAAGAATTATCGAAACTATCTAAACAATTTAAATATCATCAACTAGAGAAAATAGAAGTAAATTTAATAACCCCAAAACAGCAAAAATCAGAAAAAGAAGAAAAAGAAGAAGCCTACTATCTGATATCAGCAGCAATAATTCAGGATGACAATAAAATCAACAAAGATAGATTGAGTGCAGGCAGATTTATACTTGCAACAAATGTTTTAGAAGAAAGTCAACTTGGTAACGGCACTATGATTTACGAATA
>NZ_NTFS01000320.1 GCF_002289455.1 Brunnivagina elsteri CCALA 953 | reverse complement strand
CTATTATATGGGTTAAAAAAAGTATTTTTTATAATGGAAGCTTAGCAAAATTTTTAAGACAAATTACACCCTATTATAATAAAACTACCAAAATCTAGATTATCAGAAAATGCGGGTTTTGAATAGCTTCTCCTTCCTCTCAAGCCAAATTTACATAATTCGTAATATTTGGGTAATGTTATAATTATTTTTGGTAAATACTATGTTAAATAATTCACAACCAAATGATAAATATGTTGAGTATGAAAATATTATTTCTTCCACATCATCCACAGGAATATTTGATGTTATCATAGTTGGTGCTGGTCCTGTTGGTTTAGCCACTGCCATAGGTTTATACAAACGTGGTATTACAAATATTCTAGTCATCGATCAAACTCGTACTTTTCGTCAAGTTGGTCAAATTGTAGATTTACTTCCGAATGGATTAAAAGCACTTAAATATATCGATGAAATAGCCTGCGAAGAAGTTAAAAAAGCTGGCATGGGTTACTTAAATTCTCTTTTTTTTAAAAGCAAAAATCAGCAAGATAGTGTAAGTTCAGAAGCAGAAAATCCCGACTCTTCACCAAAATGGTTTAGTAAAAATCTTCAAGGAGAAATCACTCATTCAATTCCTCTAAGTTACGATTATTGGCATAATAATTATGGAGAAGGTAGAGTATCAATCTCTTGGTATGATTTACAAACAACCTTGAGAAATCAACTTCCTGAATATCTAGTTAAAGCTAATCATAGATGTGTCAATCTTGTTGAAGAATTGTATGGAGAAAATGAAAAAACTTGCATTCGCATTGATTGCATATCTACATTAGAGGAATTAGAAAAAAATCCTTATGCATATTGGGAAAGTAACCCAAATAATATCAATAATATTAACCAACCTTTAGAATTAATCCCAAAAAAACAATTAACAGCAACAAAATCAATCCGTGGCAAAATCATTATTGCCGCAGATGGAATAAATTCCACAATTCGTCGTATTTTGTATACAAATAACTCTGAGAATGCTTTCACTCGTCCTAAATATTCCGGTTTTGCAGCAATATATTGTACGGAAATTAGTGAAATTTCCCAAGAAATTCAAACCGAATTGGAAACAGGTTTTCTGAAAGAATCATCCCTCGTGACTATTGGTGATGAATCACCACGAATGGTGCTGTTTCGCCATAATAATAGTATATTTGGTTATTTGCTACATATCGCTTTGCCTTTAGAATTATTACAAGATAAATCAGGTAGTTTATTAATTGATTTAGCCTTGCAACAATTAGAAAAAGCTAATTATCCAGAAGTTCTAAAAAAACTAGTTGCTGCCTCTTCCCATGAAAAAATGCTGCAACGTCCTTATTATATTCATCATGCAGAATCAAATCCAGAAAATCAATTAGAAAGTCAACCAGCTTGGAATGCTGGAAGTGTTGTATTAGCAGGAGATGCAGCACATGGAATGCCACCATTTATGGCACAAGGGGCAAACCAAGGTTTAGAAGATGCACTCGCTCTAACAACAGCGATCGCAAACATTGCGTTATCGAGTCAATGGGATGACACTCAAGCCATCTCCCAAGCTTTTTCCAAGTACGATCGCTTACGTCGTCCAATTATGGCATACGTTCAACGCGCTACATTAACTCGATTCCCATACATATCAAATCGACACTGGCAAGATTACAACGATCAGATTTACTCACGCAACCTCGAACCAACATCCGGAGTTTATCTATAGTTTCTGTAGATAGCCAGGAAAATAACAATGAGTGTTTTTACTTATTGTTAACCCTGATAAATAACTATGCATAAATATTTACAAAACAATATACAATTAGGTCATTGAAAAAAATAAGTATTTTTGCTTAGAGACCATAATGGCAGAACAATTCCCCTGGCTAACTGCGATAATCTTGCTGCCTGCCGTAGCTTCCTTGTTAATTCCAGTATTACCAGATAAAGACGGTAAACGGGTACGATGGTATGCACTAGGTATTGCGATCGCAGATTTTGTGTTGATGTGCTATGCCTTTTGGAAGAATTACGATACAAGCAGCGCGACTTTCCAACTCGCAGAAAGTTATGCTTGGGTACCTCAGTTGGGTTTAAACTGGGCTGTTTCCGTTGATGGATTGTCTGTTCCTCTCGTGCTTTTAGCTGGATTTGTCACAACCCTGGCGATTCTTTCAGCTTGGCAAGTTGACCGCAGACCAAAACTTTTCTACGCGCTGATGTTAATGTTATACTCCGCGCAAATAGGGGTTTTTGTCGCCCAAGACTTGCTACTATTCTTCATCATGTGGGAAGTCGAACTAGTTCCCGTTTATCTGCTGATAAATATTTGGGGTGGTCAAAAGCGTCGTTACGCAGCCACAAAATTCATTATTTATACCGCAGCAGCATCGATTTTTATCCTGATAGCAGCCTTGGGTATGGGACTATACGGTGGTGGGGATGTCACATTTGATATCGCAAAACTCGCAGCTAAAGATTATCCCCTTGCCTTAGAACTCTTCCTGTATGCAGGATTATTGATTGCATTTGGTGTCAAACTGGCAATTTTCCCCCTACATACTTGGCTACCAGATGCCCACGGAGAAGCATCTTCACCTGTATCGATGGTGTTAGCAGGTGTATTATTAAAAATGGGTGGATACGGATTAATTCGCCTAAATTTAGAACTTCTCTCCCATGCACATATTTACTTCGCACCAGTTTTGGCGATTTTAGGTGTAGTTAATATTATATATGGCGCGTTGAACTCGTTTGCTCAAACAAACATGAAACGTCGTCTTGCCTACTCTTCAGTATCCCATATGGGCTTTGTACTACTAGGAATTGCCTCATTTACCGATCTAGGTATCAATGGTGCAATGTTACAAATGATATCCCACGGTTTGATTGCATCAGTATTATTCTTCCTCGCTGGTGTTACCTACGATCGCACCCAAACAATGACAATGGGCGAAATGGGTGGTATTGGTCAAGTAATGCCCAAAGTATTCGCGCTATTTACAATTGGGGCAATGGCATCCCTGGCACTTCCCGGAATGAGCGGTTTTGCCAGCGAAATCTTTGTATTCGTCGGAGTCACAACCAGCGATGTTTATAGTTCAACATTTTGTACAGTGACAGTATTCCTTGCCGCAGTGGGAGTTATTTTAACCCCAATTTACTTGCTATCAATGTTAAAGCAAGTATTTTACGGAACTCCTAAAGAACTTACATGTGGGATTGATGATGTTGCGGTAGAGAATTTAGAAGACGAAGAAGCGGCTTGTTTTGGAACAGATTGCGTCTTACCTAACCAAGTGATTTACAGAGATGCTAGTCCACGGGAAATATTCATTGCCGCTAGTTTCATCGTCTTGATAATTGGCATTGGTTTTTACCCCAAATTAGCAATGGGAATGTACGATGTCAAAACGGTTGCAGTTAATGCTCTAGTTCGCCAATCTTATACGCAAATAGCCGAAGCAAGTCCGGGAATTTACGCGAATGGATTCTTAAAACCTAACATTGGGGAAGTTGATAGCCCACAACTTTTGGGAATTGTCAAGTAAAAAATAGCTAAAAAAGTAAGTAATTAATTCGCTAACTCTAAGTATCCCCGACTGTTCTAAAAGTTGGGGATATTGTTTAATACCGATTTTAAGAAAGAACGTGACAGATTGGTTGTCAATGTATTTTATTCTCTCTGCGTACTCTGCGTCTTGGCGGTTGTAATAATTTTTTGAATTAGTATAATTTTTCAAGTGTGTCTAATGCGATCGCAATATTAAAACCCAATATCCAAACCCAATATCCAAACCCAGCAGTAACCAAAAACAAATTGTAGAGACGCAATTAATCACATCTCTACAACTTCTGACTTTTCCCGTTATCTTTCTATCACAGCGATCGCGATCGCAAGTGCTATCCGAAAAGTCCTATTTTCTCGTTGTTCGATTATCGTTAAGCCTCTTTTATTGACAAAAGTATTGTAGACTGAAACCCTTGCTACCTCTATGTTTTCAGACTTAACGGGAAAAGTCAGCTACAACTTAATATTCACTTTAATCACTCTCACTCAATTACTGGGATAAACCCCAGAATCACCACACTCCGCACCGATTTTTGTTATTGATTATTAATAACCAATAACCATTAACCAACTTATTTACGTTCAGCCAGTTTCAACTTTTCCCACCAGCGATTCAGGGGATAATAAACAACAGGTGCCCAAAGACTGCTAAGAATAGACGAAGCAAGGGCAACCCTTTGATAATATGCCCAGACATCAGTAGGATTGCGATCGCCACTCATCACCAACTGGGATGCAAAAATAGCCTCACTAAAAGCAGACATAACAAACACAATTAAAGCAATTGAAATAAAATCTTCTTGAATAAATCGCTGCTTCTGCATTAAACCAGTCAAAAACCCAACCAAACCCAAACTCAATGCATGAGTCGGTTCGATAGATGTCATCGCATCTTGGAGGAACCCTAAAACAATTCCAGCAAAAGCCCCCTGCAAAGCATTTCGCTTCACACTCCAAACCACAACCCAAATTAACAACCAATTTGGTCCAATTCCTAGTAATTCCATACCAGGTAGGCGATTTGGTAACAATATCAAGCACAATAGTACTGTGACAAAGATTAACGAGTAATCCACGATTTGCCGAGTACGAGGGTTCCACTTAATGATCGGCTTGATTTTAAAAAACGTTGTATTTTTCGATTTGCGGGGTTGCTGACTTGATTTGCGTTGAGGTGAAGACAAATAGGATTTAGGCGCGTTTCTGCGTCTCTTGCCCCAAAATGCGAGGGTTTTCATAGTCTTAGTAGAATTACGAGAAGCTAGTTTGCGGGTTTTTCTGATTGTTGATTTTGAGATTTAGTTTCTGAATTGGTTTGAGAATCAGTTACCTCAGGTGTTTCCACTTGAGTTTCTGGTTTTGGATAAATTTGTACCCAATCCAACGAACGAATCGGTGGAAAAAGTTCAATTTTAGCGACTGATGCTGGTACTCTTTTTAAATCCAGAGACTTGATTTTACCAATTGCCACACCTGCCGGAAATTTTCGGCTGTAATTGGATGTTGCGATCGTATCGCCAACTTTAGCATTAGGCACTTTCTCGTAAAACTCAAGTATTGCTTCCGCAGAGCCATCACCTTTTAAAACACCTTTAGCAGCACTCTGACTGACGTTGACACCAATCTGGCTCTTCAAGTCGCTAACTAACAACACACGGCTAGAATTGGCACTTACCTGATCCACAAGACCAACTAACCCACCTTCCGCTTTGACAATTGAACCTTCTTGAACACCAGCCGAAGTACCTCGATTCAAGGTAACTTGTTGCCACCAATTATCAGCACTCCGACCAATTACCCTAGCAACAACAGAACGTTCTTTTGCTACTTCTTTTTCTGTATAAGATACAATTTGCTTAAGTTTTTGATTTTGGAATTGTAACTCAGCAATTTCGGTTTTTAATTCTAATATCCGAGCATCACGCAGTCGTTCTTCTTTATTTGGTGCAGCTTGCAACATCTGGAGCGGACGGGTTATTCCCTGATATGCCTCCATTAAAAGCGCACCCTGAGTTTGCCGCAACACAATAGTAGTGCCAACAGCTAAACATAGTAGACCAACTTGTAACCCTCTGCGCTCCCACCAACGTGCTGTAAACATATATACCTTTATATATAGCTATATTTACGAAGGATATTAGATTCTCAAGGGAATCTAATATCCTTGAATTCTCTTCTACATATTCCGAGAACGACCACTGAACACCCGTTCGTGTTGTTTAAAGTTTTCGAGTACGCGACCAGTACCGAGAACTACGCAGCACAACGGGTCAGCTGCAATGTGCGTAACAATACCTGTTTCATGACTGATTAAGGTATCAATACCCTTGAGCAATGCACCACCACCAGCCAACATAATACCTCTGTCGATAATATCGGCTGCTAGTTCGGGAGGAGTACGTTCTAAAGTACGCTTCACGGCTTCAATAATTACCGACAACGGTTCTGACATACTTTCGCGAATCTCCGGACCTTTGATTGTCACGGTACGCGGTAAACCCGAAAGCAAGTGCAAACCCCGTACTTCCATAATGGCTTCTTCATCATCAACGGTGGGGTAAGCCGAACCGATGCGAATCTTGATATCTTCAGCAGTACGTTCGCCAACTACCAAGTTATGAACTTTCTTCATATAGTGAATAATTGACTCGGTTAATTCATCTCCGGCAATACGTACTGATTCACTCAGTACAGTACCTTGAAGACTCAAAACCGCGACTTCAGTGGTGCCACCACCAATGTCGATAATCATATTGCCTGTTGGATCGGAAACGGGCAACCCCGCACCAAGCGCTGCGGCTACTGGTTCATCAATGAGGAATACTTCTCTGGCACCTGCTTGCGTAGCTGCATCCATAACAGCTCGCCGTTCAACACCAGTTACCCCACTAGGAATGCCAATTACAATCTTTGGCAAAACCAATGACTTACCATCGTTTGCACGCTGGATGAAGTGTTTTAACATCAACTCGGCGGTATCGAAGTCAGCGATTACACCATCACGCAAAGGACGGAGGGCAACTACATTCCCAGGTGTCCGACCAAGCATTTTTTTCGCATCTTCCCCAACAGCCAATGCCACCTTTTCGTTTTTGTCGATAGCCACCACAGATGGTTCCTGGAGTACAATGCCTTTACCAGATACGTAAACCAGGGTGTTTGCGGTACCTAAATCGATACCCATATTCTGCGACAAGGAAAACTTGTTAAAAAGACCCACGCGCTTCTACGCCCCCTATTTGCGATACTTTTTGACTACGACCGTAAGAGTGAATCGTGCTGGATTCTATTACTTTTTTTATTCCGAGTCTAGTAAACCAGGCTATTTTTCATAGAACTTTTGGTAATCTTTACTGAGTCCCAGTCTTTACATGTTTATATTCTCAACTTGCGTCGGTATATCCGTAAGGATTTCACACATTGTTGGAGTAATTATTACCAACTTTCTATGTCAACAGTTTTGTTAATGGTTTAACACAGTTTTTACAATTATTAAAGTAAAACTCATATTGTTATTTAAGCACAAGAGTTTTAAACACAAATAATTCGCTATGATAATAGTCACGATTTAAGAGTACGTCTGTACTCAAGGGGAAAGCGCATGAGTATAAATGTTGTCACATTGGTAGGTCGTGTTGGTGGCGACCCAGATATGAAATATTTTGATTCTGGTAAAGTTAAGTGTCGGCTAACTTTGGCAGTTAGGAGAAGAACGTCAAAAACCGATGAACCAGACTGGTTTGAGTTAGAAATTTGGGGTAAAACCGCAGAAATTGCGGGAAACTACGTAAAAAGGGGTAGTTTAATTGGTGTTAAAGGAGCATTAAAGTTTGATTCCTGGAGCGATCGCAATACAGGAGCTAATCGTACTAAGCCAATTATCAATGTAGACCAACTCGATCTGCTTGGCTCTAAGGGTGACACTAAACCCGGTATGGACGATTACAACTCAGATAATTTTTAATTTATTATGGTTAGTGGTTAATGGTGAATACAGGACTTTCAGAAAATATCCTAACCTAACCTAACCATAGACCAACTAATCATATCATTCGTGATGATGGGTGGGGAGAACCCACCCCTACAAAAATTTGGAGAATTTATTTCTTGGTGTTCCCTTACCTATTAACCATTAACTAATAACTAATTTGTAATGTTACTGATGCTTCAACTTGCTGCTCTCCAGCTACAATAGGAGTTGTGGCAGAATCTTTAGAGAAGTTAGCAGCACGAGCTTCAAGCATTGGTCGTGGTGGTGGAGTACTAGCACCATTTAGTTGAATGCTAACTACTTCCTTGGCTTTCAAACCGAGAGTTGTAAAC
>NZ_NTFS01000032.1 GCF_002289455.1 Brunnivagina elsteri CCALA 953 | reverse complement strand
CCCCCTGCCCCCTACCCCGCTTGCGGGGAGGGGGAATAAAATCATGTTCCCTCCTCGCGAGCGGGGAGGGTTAGGGTGGGGTTCTTTTAGACTGGGAGAATATGTTTACTAAGGGGAGAGTTGTCAAACCCTCTCTAGAACCTTTGTCCAACCCCAAAATGTAAGCGACTTTCACCTTGATCGTTGATGCCGTAGTCGGCACGGAGTAAACCCAGGGGCGAGTCAAATCTGACACCTGCGCCATAACCAAAACCGATTCCTGGTTTGTTGCGAACTCCAGCAGGATTACCTGGGACAGTATCACCAGAGCCTAAGTCTGAGCCGAAATCAGCAAAGACCACACCTCCTAATGCTTGGAGGATGGGGAAGCGATACTCGGCGGAGGCAAGTACGTAGCTACGACCACTGCCAATGTCGCCGGAATCGTAACCACGTACTGAGTTGGGACCACCAATATTAAAGCTTTCGTAGGGTGGTAAATCGCCTAAAACGGTTCCCGCTTGGACGTTGAGAGCAAAGACTTGGGGTTGTTTGCTTTTGTAGACTTGAACTGGTGTGTATTGGCTGTAATTGGCTTGGAAACGGTTCATGGAAATGGCTCCGTTGCCAATGGGTACTGATTGCTCGGTACTGAGTTTGAGAATCGAGCCTTTGGTGGGATTGAGTGGGTTGTCGCGCTGGTCTTTTGTGGCTGCAAATGATACCGTTGCCAGGTCATCAATGCCCGAACCACTGAGGGTGAGAGGATTGCCTTGTTCATCGGTGGGGGAGATTTTGCCATCGCGATCGCGTATACTTACCCTGGTATAATTAAAACCGAGGGAAGCATCCCAATCATCGATGGGACGCTGAAAACTAACGCTTGCTCCGACTTTACCTTCACGAATGCGATCGCCATTTAGGAGTTTAATATCCCCATCGAAGGTGTCGGAAAGTCCCCGTTTGCGGAAAACGTTGATGGTATAACCGTTGCGGTTGGGGTCGGTGGTGCGGTAAGGACTATTAAAGCTACTATCAAAGAGGAAATCCCGTCTACCAACTTGAACGTTAGCATTCAATGTATCGTTAATCCCACCGACATTTCTGTCTTGGTAATTTAAAGTACCTAAAATACCTTGATCGGCATTATAGCTACCTCCGACATTAATCGCTCTGGCTCCAGTTTCTTTGAGTTGGTAAACAACATCAGTTTTGGTGGCATCCCCTTCGAGGTTAATATTCACACTTTCAAATAAACCGGATGCGTACAATTGCTGAATATCTTTTCGCACCACGTCATCTTTAAATATGTCACCCGTTTTTAATTTTAATTGCTTGCGGATAAAGTCTGTTTTAGTCCTTCCTGTGACTGGTTTCCCTTTAGCGTCAACGTCTTCACCATTTTCACTCACAAATTTGAATTTGATATCGCTAACCAACCCTTCAGCAACATTCACCGTCAAAATACCCTGTTCATCAGGCAAAATCGAAACTACTCTTGCGAGACTGTAACCGTTATCTTTGTACCATTTATTAATCTTTTTAACAGCATTTTCCAACTGAGATGGACTCACAGGTTGATTAATTTGACTTTGGAACGGTTCGAGAACGACTTTATATGTTAATGCTTTTGCCCCCGATAATTGGAGCGATCGCACCACTAATGGCTGTACTTGATACACAACCCGTAAGCCATCTTTTGTAGTGTTACTATTTACACGGGCACTTATAAATAATTTTGTCTCTAATATTGCGGCTATATCTTTTTGAAGTTGGGCTTTACTAGTTTCACCACCAACTTGAGTTTTAATTACTTGGCGAATTATATCTTGCAATTCTTGGGTAGCACCAACTATTTGAATATCAATAGCCGGAACCACTAAATTTTCATCGTTAATTGCAGGAGTCGGAGGAATAACCTGAGCAGGTTTTTTCGCTGGTATTAAGGGTTTTGCAGCAACAGGTGGTTTTTTGGAAGTAGCTGGTTTTGTTGGAGTACGGTTTGCGATCGCAGGAACGGGAATAGGTACGGGTGCTTTTTCACGCCGAGCAGAAAACATCGGTACGGGAATTTGTACAGGTGTTTTCTCACGTACAGCAGAAAACATTGGAACAGGAATAGGTACAGGAGCTTTCTCATCGTTGCCTTGTCTGCCAATTTCCCCATTCTTTGCGATCGCAGTCGAATTGTTGCCGGAATGACTTTGCACATTGACTGTATTTTGGGAGAATTGGGGGGAATCTCCGGTTTCAGGTTGGGCAATTGTCTCAATCCGTTCCCTGTTGACTTCAATTACAGGTACAACGAAATTACTAGTAGTTTTCGCTGGTATGTCAGTATTTGTTGGTGCAGCTATTACCGACTCAGAAAGATTGCCAGCAGTAACACTGGCAAGTGTCATAATTGCAACTTTAGAAACTCGCATAAAAATTAGCCTGATTTCACCGGGGATTAGTTGTAGCGAGGTAACAGAATGGGGATAACACAACTTCCTGCACCAAGGTTCTTCTCCCCCATTTATCATTCCTCGTAACTAATGAGACTATGACTTATGTATTTTTGTTTCTTAAATTTACCAAGGGAGTAGAAAGTCAGTACTAGAACCAATCCGTAATGCCCAATGTCCAATTCCCAATTCCCAATTCCCTATATCTATAAATATGACCTCCCAATTAAAGCTACTGGTATTAAGTAACGGACATGGTGAAGATATAATCGCTGTGAGGATTTTGCACGAACTTTTGCAATTACCCAATCCTCCAGAAATATTCGCACTACCCTTAGTTGGAGAAGGATATGCTTATCAAAAACTGAATATTCCCGTGATTGGTTCCGTGAAAACAATGCCATCAGGTGGATTCGTTTATATGGATGGACGGCAATTGATGCGGGATGTTCAAGGAGGTTTAATAAAACTGACTCTCAATCAAATCAAAGTAGTTAGACAATGGGTAAAAGCTCAAAAACAAACTGATAATCCCACTGCTATTTTAGCCGTCGGTGACATTCTCCCATTATTATTTGCATATGTTAGCGGAACCAACTATGCATTTGTAGGAACAGCAAAATCTGAGTATTATGTACGCGATGAATTCGGATTATTGAAGCGCAAAAATAAAGGTGCATATTGGGAAAACTTTTCAGGTTCAATTTACCATCCTTGGGAACGATGGTTAATGACTAAAAATCCCTGCAAAGCTATCTTTCCTAGAGACTATTTAACAACAAAAATATTAGCAGAAATGGGGATTCCTGCCTTCGATTTAGGCAACCCAATGATGGATGATTTACAACCTTCTTTTCCAACTTATCGTTTATATGAAACCGATGCCGAACGTAAAGAAACTATTCGTCCATTAATCGTAACCTTATTACCAGGTTCCCGCATTCCCGAAGCCTATGAAAATTGGGAGCAAGTAATGCTGGGAACATCATCCCTAATGGAAACCATGTGCGATATGTCTCGCAATTCCCTATCCAACACCTCAACTCCGATGATTTTCTTAGGAGCGATCGCACCCAATCTTGACTGTAGCATTCTCACCAAATTTGTCACCTCCCACGGCTGGAAACCATCCCCCATCGAAGAACTACCTTTGAAATTTTCCGACCCTCAAGCATTGACATTTAAACAAAAAAATGCATATTTTCTGCTAACACAAAAAGCCTATAACGACTGCTTGCACATGGGAGATATTGCGATCGCAATGGCAGGAACAGGAACCGAGCAATTCGTCGGTTTAGGCAAACCAGCATTTACCATACCCGGAAAAGGACCACAATTTAACCCAGGATTTGCCGAAGCACAAAGTCGTCTCTTAGGTGATTCCATAATCTTGGTAGAACAACCACAAAACCTCGGCAAACAAGTAAAAAACCTCCTCGCTTACCCCGACAAATTACACATCATTGCTGAAAACGGCTTACGCAGAATGGGAAAACCAGGAGCAGCACAACGCATCGCCGAATGCATCATAAATAAACTAGTACAATAAAGCAGGAGTCAGGATTCAGAAGGCAGGAGTCAGGAGTCAGGATTCAGAATGCAGAAGTCAAAATGCAGGATTCAGAATGCAGAAAGAATCTACATACTACGATAAATTAACATCTTAACTCCTCCTCCGCGCCTCTGCGTCTCTGCGCGATTTAAAGCATTTTATTTTCAAATATTTTATTTTCAAACATTTTATTATCCCCAAAATCCCAAAATCCAAAATGCATCGCCCCATCTACCTCGATAACCAGGCAACCACACCAGTCGATCAAAGGGTTGTTGATACCATGCTTCCCTACTTTACAGAATACTTTGGCAATCCATCTAGCATCAATCATCAATATGGTTGGGAAGCAGAAGCTGCGGTCAAAAATGCACGACAAATATTAGCAAATGCAATTAATGCTTCACCAGAAGAAATTATATTTACTAGTGGAGCAACGGAAGCAAATAATTTAGCAATTAAAGGTATTGCTGAAGCTTATTTTCAAAAAGGTCAACATATTATCACCTTAGCAACCGAACATAATGCGGTAATTGACCCTTGTAAATATTTAGAAACTCTCGGATTTGAAATTACAATTCTTCCCGTCGAAAAAGATGGATTAATTGACTTAAACTTACTAGAAAAAACCATCCGTGATGATACCATTTTAGTATCAATTATGGCAGCAAATAACGAAATTGGAGTATTACAACCACTTGCAGAAATTGGCAGAATATGCCATAAAAAAAATACCGTTTTCCATACTGATTCAGCGCAAGCGATCGCAAAGATTCCCCTTGATGTCCAGACAATGCAAATTGACTTGATGTCGTTCACAGGACATAAAATCTACGCACCAAAAGGAATTGGAGCTTTATACGTCCGTCGTCGCAATCCGAGAGTCAAATTAGCTCCCCAGCTACATGGGGGAGGACATGAGCGGGGAATGCGTTCAGGGACATTGTACACACCGCAAATCGTCGGTTTTGGCAAAGCGATAGAAATTGCCTTAGCAGAACGAGAAAAAGAGAGCGATCGCATCACTAAACTCAGAGAAAAATTGTGGAAACTGCTTTCACAACTCGAAGGGATTCATCTCAATGGACATCCAACCCAAAGACTTCCAGGTAATTTAAATATTAGCTTTGAAAGTGTGGATGGTGCAGCTTTACTTTTGGGTTTGCAGTCGGTAATGGCAGTTTCTTCCGGTTCAGCTTGTTCTTCAACAAATACCTTATCTTCCCATGTTCTCACAGCTTTAGGACATTCTGAAAAGTTAGCTTACGCATCGATACGCTTTGGAATTGGTAGATTTAATACGGAAGAAGAGATAGAAATAGTTGCACAGCAGGTTATTTCAACTGTGCAAAGTTTGCGACAATTACAGTAAGAGTAAGCCACAAAATCAATGATCCTGTGTTGTCATGCTGAGGAACGAAGCATCTACGCGAGATGCTGAGGAACGTAGGCGAAAGACTTCCCGAAGGGTAGGAGTAAGCCACAAAATGAATGATCCTGTGTTGTCATGCTGAGGAACGAAGCATCTACGCGAGATTCTAGCCTGCGGTAACGCGTTCGCGCAGCGTGTCGGCGACTCAGCGCTTACGTTCCACCCTGCGGGAAGCAAGCTACAGAATGACATTGGGCATTTCTTTCTGTGGAGTTCTCTAGCATCTCCGCAAGATTCTAGCCTGCGGCAACGCGTTCGCGCAGCGTGTCGCTTTGCGACTCAGCGCGTACGTTCCACCCTGCGGGTAGACCTGACTTTTCACGGCATGTGGAAAAGGTCATTTTGCGCTTTCTCTCAACCCCTATTTTTCCGTTACCTATTGTCATCAATTTAATACTCTTGCGAATGAGCCAGTGGAAAAAGCTACGTAGTTTGGTTGGTTGAGGACTTACCGTGAAAAGTCAGGCGGGTAGACGCGCAAGCGGCTTCTGTAAGTAGCAAGCTACAGAATGACAACACAGGATCATTGATTTTGTGGTTTACTCTAATTAATACGGATTAGAATCAATTCTTCCCCGATCGACACTTCGCAAATAATATCCTTTTTGGGGATAATTTCGTAAGTTAAATGTTTCACCATTATTGACTTTCCAAATTTTAAAATCCGCATAACTCAACGGTTTCCCCTTTTCGCAAACCTTCGGTAAATGGTCAGCTAAAACAAAATATGCCGAACCTTTACCAATAACCTTTGCTATTCCATTGCGATCGACAACTACAGATGTTGCTTCACTAACCCCAATTCCCAGGGCAGATTTTGCTTTCCCATCTTGAACTTGTCGAGCGGTAAAAGCCATTAATCTACCCATGCGATCGCGTTTATCAAAGTGGGTATCAACAACGGTATATTTTAAATTCACCCAAGGTAAGAAGTTGTAGGTAAAATCAATATCACGATAGGGGTCATCCAGAGCATCCCGTGATTCAATATTACTAAGGCAAGAATTGTAAACAAAATCACTTTGAATCATCGCTCCGGCACTGGTTCCACCCACCGCTCCACCACGGGCAGAAACCGATTCTACAGCCTTTTCTAGCTTAGTATTTTGGAAATTCTCCACGTACTTACATTGGTCACCACCAGCAAAAAAAATCACTTCCGCATTCTTAACCGCTTCCACAACACTAGGTGTATTTGCATCCGATTTACTTGTAATTACCAAGGTTTCTACTGAATCAACTCCATCCATTTCAGAAATAGGTTGATTATAAGCATCACTACCAGCAGCACGAATTATGACAACATCAACCTTACTGGAACATTTTTCGCATCCCCGTGCATTATTAATCATCCATTGAATTGCCCCATCTACATCAGTTCCCCCACCACCAAGATTGTAAACCGCACCTGCCAAAGGAGGATTTACATTTGCGGGATTACCTTTGAGATAGGGTTTAGCTGTTGCGATCGCAGGAAATATGATAAAACTGGCAGTTATGAAAGTAATTGCGGCAGTTTTGCAGCTTTTTGCTGGGTTAATGAGATTTCTATTTGTGAAAATAATTTTACGGAACATCGCAATTTTCGTCATATACCTTCTGTAATTAGCCCGTGAAGAGAAAAATCAGGGTTGTCATAAAAACTCCTGGGATGTTTGGAAACTCAGTCGCTTTAGCGCTGAGAGGAAAAACGACTCAAGCGGTTTTAACCGCAGTGAATATTTATCAATTTGAATATCCATAACCATCTTTTTTATGGATGGCTTTACAATATCTATGGGAAATACCTTGAAGTAATCCGTTAGTCGTAGAAATGTTGAAGCTTCCGGTAGCACGAGTTGCTATTCTTCCAACATATTCACCAACTTTTTTGCCAGTTTTTACGACAGCTTTAACAATGTCTCCAGTTTGAAAACCAAAATGGAATTTAGTTCTAGAGCAGTGACGACTTGGGAAACCGTATTTATCCGTTCTGCATGATTGTCTCGTGCCATGCCCCGACGCAGTAATTAACAATGGTTTAACCCCTTTAATATTGAGAATTGGAGTTGATTCTCCAACGCAAGCTGCATCAATCCAGTGGGTTTTTTCTAGTTTTTGTTGACTGCGATTAAACTTGGTTAATCCTCCTGAACCTGTTTCTACTGGCAATCCGGTAGCTTTTAAAGTTTTTAACAACGCAAATCGAGTTGTGTTTACGGCTGCGACATCTGCCAATGGTCGTTTAGCTTGTTTCAAGATTTTTTCTAATCTAGAAGTGTCTTTTTTGAGGAACTCTTTGATATCTTTAGTCCCTTTTTTTGTGTTGCATTTTTCGCAACTTAAGGTCAGGTTTGTAATTGAATTACTACCGCCTTTAGCTCTCGGATGAATATGCTCAACTTGAAAGGGAACGTCTTTTACGCCACAGTAAGCGCATCGTCTACCCCACTTTTCTAGTAGGTATTCTCTCGTTTCATAACCTGCTAAAGTTCCTTGTTGATATTCCTTGCCTTGAATATCCGGATTCGCCATTAGTTGCATATCAAAGCGTACAAGTTCGCTTGCAATTGCTTCAATTGGCGCAAATTTACGCAACTTCTCAACCCAAGTCTTGATATTATCAATCCGACTTTGCAAGCTTGGAGCTAGCCAACTGTCTGGACGAGTTCTATTTAAAAATCTTGGTTTTCTGTAACGAGTTTTTCTAGCACGTCTAGAACGTCTTAATTGTCTTCTGCAAGTTAAAGCATCTCTAATTGCAAAGCCTCTATGTTTTAACTCGAAAGCATTTATAACCTCTCCAGTTGAATCGTTAACTAAGGCAATCCCTGTGAACTTTGCTCCAGGGTCTATTTTTAGTCTAAGTGACGAAACTGCTGATTCTGGTCTTGATTCTTTGAGGATAATTGTGAATGGGAATTGTCTAAAAACTGCTGCTTTTTTGTTTCGTAATAATTGTCTAGCATGTGCTGGATGTATTGGGTCTAATGGTCGTTCCTCAGTATCTAATACGAATATTTTGGACATAAGTCCCTCCTTTCGGGTAATGTTAGCTTCGATAATGTTTAAGGTCGGTACTATATTGAAGGCACTGACTTAACCCAATAAATCTGTTTAACCCTCAATTTCTAGAGCAAGGAACTAGCTTCGCATCCCTTTGTAGGTCTTTAACTCTTACCTTAAACGTAGTCAGTTAAGACTTAATCTGGTCAACTGTAATCTAAGTCTTAGGCTGGAAGCCCAGTGTCTTTAGACCTGGGTCGTTGACATAATTGCATGAAGTGGATTGCGATCGCTAAATTAATTATTCTTTAATTATGGGCAATCATTATTTACACCCAAATACAGCACTTCCGGCTATTACATAATACAGTTGTTCCCCTCAGTTCTATTCTAATCATAGCTTTCAGCTTTTAGTATGTACCTCATAGCTGCCGGAAGTGCTGTATAATTATATTTTATCGTAGGGGCGATACGGCTGTTCGCCCTCTTATATGTATTAAAAATCATGTATATATTAAAAATCATGAAAATAAAAGGGCAAACAACCGTTTGCCCCTACGGGTAATTACCATTCAACTCGATGTCTTTCTTCCACAACCCTTGTGTAAACATCTTCGGTTTGTTTCGCGATTTTTGCCCAATTAAAACGACGCTCTAAATCCAGATAAGCATTATCAATTAACCATTGTCTGTATCCTGGATGTTTTAATACTTCCAAAATTCCCCAAGCTAGGGAATCAGAATTATTTGTATGAGTCACAATACCCGTTTTGCTGTGTTGAACAACTTCAGGAAAACCACCTGTATCCGATACAACTACTGGTACACGAGAAGCAAAACTCTCTAAAGCAACTATACCAAAGGGTTCATAAAGACTCGGAAATACAGCACAGTCAGCAACTGTTTGAAATTTATCTAAGTACTCATCGGAAATAAACCCAGTGAAATAACATTTATTCCAAATACCCATATCCCAAGCTTGCTTTTTCAGGTGTTCAGTATTACCACCACCAATAATCACAAACTTGACATTTCCACCCATTTCCCACAGCACCTTAGTAGCTGCATTTAACAAGACAGAAACACCTTTCTCATAGGTCATTCGACCAACATAGTAAACTATTTTCTCATCATCTTCGGCAAAAAAACGGCGAAAATCTTGAGCGTGAAAATTTTGATGGTGAAGTTTCTTTTCTGCACGAATCCCATTATAAATTACGTCGATTTTATCCCAAGGACTATGTAATGCATGTTCCACCTCACGACGCATATAATCGGTACAGACGATTATTCGCCATGCATTAAAAGCTAAAAGCTCTTCTTTACCATTAATATAATCTTGAATATCGTTGTGAATCCCATTATGTCTACCATATTCGGTGGCGTGAATGGTGGCAATCAATGGTACTTTAAAAGTGTGTTTGAGCGCGATCGCAGCATCTCCCACTAACCAATCATGGGCATGAATTAAATCAAAATCCCCTTCCTCTGCCATGACTTTACCACCATGCTGCCCCATACTTTGATTGAGGTTAACTACCCAGTGAAAAAAATCGTTTCCAGGATTGACAGGAACCCGATGCACTTGGATTCCCTCAACGACTTCGTACATTGGTGCATTCCCAAACTCAGGGGTGATTACATGTACCTTATGTCCCAACTTAACCATATCCGGGTACAATTCACCAACGTGACGGGCAATACCCCCAATAATTCGTGGTGGAAATTCCCAACTCAATACTAATATTTTCATCTGTACCTAACCTCTACAAGTCGCTAATTTATCCCTAATATTAAAAGTCGATCTCAAAATAAGAGTTTGGCAACGTTGATAATAAGGTTAGTTGGCATTTTTGATTTTTTGATATTTAGTCCACAACAAAATAGCACTTTGAATATTTGATGGTGTGTTATTCCGCAGGTTAACACACCAAGAGTGAATGTACTTTATTTAATCCACATTCCTAAATGCGTCATTAGACCATTTTTTCCAATCAATCGCAGCTTGGGAATCGGAATTAACACCTTTCTGAAGGAGAACAACCCCATCAGTAAATCCTTTTATACCATATTCGCCTTTATTAGTTAATTCATTAACCAACTTAATAAAATCTCGCAATTGACTTCCATCTCCCTTAAATGCGGGTTGATATCGCTGCAACTGCCACAAATCTGCGATCGCATATTCTACCTTTACAACTTCCCGTCTATCGTTTCGCAATTCCAAACTAGGTAGACGTAAAATTTCGCGACGACTGGAAAGATGGGGCACTAAGTAAGTAGTAGCGGAAACACTCGCATTGGGGGGAATTTGCCCGATTAACGGACGAAGTTGAGATACATGACTCCATTGTTGCGCTAAAGTGACATGTACCCAAGGTTTTACAGAGTCGGGAATCGCAAAATAAAATGTCCGATTGGGGTTGGATGTAAAGCTGAGAATTAGGGAAACACAAATACAACCAATCCAAAAACGACGAAATCTTGGTTTAAAGCTTTTGGGATGCTCTGACCACCATAATATCCCACCGTAGAACAAACCAGGTACAACCGTCAAAGCATAGCGAATCGTAATTGCCAGTACAGATTCACCTTGACCTAACAATAATTTTAGCAAAGGAAAACCTGCGATCGCCCAAGATGCGGGAGAAATGGCAGGTATAAATGCTAGCGGCAACCATTGACCAATTAAGTAGCGAATTGTGCGGTCAAATGGTGTAACTAATTCTACAAATAACCGCCAAGGATTACTAACCATTCCCCAAATAATTTCCAGGGTTGAAGCTTCATTCCCGTCTGCATATTGTCCAAAACGCTCCAGCATAAACCGCTTGGAAATATCTGCCGAAAATATCGGCATAATTAGGTTGGTCAACGCTAACATGTAGCCAAAACTGAGGATACAAGTAGCAAACCCAGCACGGGGAAACCGCTTGCTAGCTATCATATAAAATCCAACACCAAACAACCCCACCCCAGCATCTTCCCGTACTGCCAAAATAAATATTGCCATTAACCAAAACAGCCACCATTTGCGTTTCTCCATCGCTAGCAGCAACGTAAACATAAATAATGGAATTTGGCTGATATCGTGGAAGTTGCTCAGAGTTGGACCAATTACCGCATTTGCCGCATAAAAGCTGGCAGAAATCATTACAGCTAATCGCGGTTCTAAATATTGTCTTGCCAATATGTAAAGAACAATACCCGCCATTGTAATGAGTGTCACTTGTAACACTGTTAGCGTTGCTGGTGAGGGGAATAATGCATATATTGGCGACCAAAGCAACAATGCAGGTGTAAAATGTTGCCCTAGTCGATGATAGAAAACCGTGGGAATTTCACCAGCATGGACGACATTTGTAGAGAGACTGGAGGATAAGGAACTTTGGAAAAAACGACCATGTGAATTATTCCAGAAAACCTGGTTAAATATACCTTGGTCAAATGAAGCGTAAAAGCTGAAATAACGGTGTAATGCCAAGATGAGACATAAAGTAAAAAAGATTGCGGCAATAGGTAAAACCGCTCCAATTGCTAAATCCGACCTAAATTTTCCACTGGGGATTTTTGACAATTCATCTTTGATTTGCGATCGCATAGCTTGCCGCAGATTTCGCATCACTCACTCACCCCGGAATTTTGCGTAGGGAAATAATAATTGTAGAACGTTAGTTAGTCATCCGGGTATAATATTCAATGAATTTATCATGTATTTTATAGGGTTAAATAATATATGGTTCTTCCAATCAACAGCAACAATGGTGACTCAATTCGCTGACACACAAAACCTACTTTCCGAACTGATTTCCCGCTACTCTTCCCATGTCGATTATTTAATGATTCGTCTCGAAGAAGCAGAAGGAACCGATATATTACTACGTGGAGACACAGTAGAAACCCTCAGCGAAGGCATTTCCATAGGTGGACATATTCGCGCTTGTCATAAAGGTGGCTGGGGACTCAGTAGTTTTAACAATTTGATAACCATTATAGATCGGATTGAAGAAGCGATCGCAGCAGCACGGATGGTTGGAGAAGAAGAAACTATACTCGCACCAATCAACCCAGTCCAAGCAATCTGCAAATTACCATTAACGGGAACTGACCCTCGAAAAATTCCTTTGTTACAAAAGAAACAATTATGCGACTTTTATACTGACCTCCTCAAAAGTGTAGATGGACGTATCACCACAACTTCGGTTCGCTATGCCGATAGCACTCAACGAGTTATCATCGCCACTAACGAAGGTACTTTGATCGAACAATCCTGGGTAGATATGGAAATGCGTTTTGCCGCAACCGCAAAAAATGGCGAAATGGTACAAACAGGAAGGGAAACCACGGGTTCACGCAAAGCTTTTGAAGATTTAATCGGATTGGATCAGCAAGTTAAAAGCGCAGCACAACGAGCTATTTCCGCTTTATCTTTGCCCTCCGTCAAGGGTAATACCTATACGGTGGTAATTGACCCCATTTTGACAGGTTTATTTGTCCATGAGGCTTTTGGACACCTCTCAGAAGCCGACATGGCATACGAAAATCCCGACTTACTCGAAGTCATGGCTCTGGGAAGACGTTTTGGGAATGAAGAATTACAGATTTTCGACGGTGCTGCTCCAGTTGGTCATCGTGGTAGTTATTTTTACGATGATGAAGGTACACCTGCGACAACCACGCAATTAATTAAAGATGGTGTTTTGGTGGGAAGGTTACATTCGCGAGAGACTGCGGGAAAACTAGCAGAAACACCAACTGGGAATGCTAGGTGTCTAAATTATCACCATATGCCCATTGTCAGGATGACAAATACCTGGATTGAACGGGGGAAAACGAGCGTTGAGGACTTGTTTACCGACATTAAAGAAGGAGTATATGCCCGGAATTGGCTGGGTGGGATGACGAATGGGGAAATGTTTACATTTAGTGCTGGGGAAGCATGGATGATTCGCAATGGCAAGATATGCGAACCTGTAAAAGATGTCACCCTATCGGGGAATGTGTTTCAGACTCTGGCAGATATTGAAGGAATTGGCAATGATTTTTATTGGGATGAGTCGGGAGGTTGTGGTAAAGGTGGACAGAATGGTCTACCTGTGGGTTGCGGGGGACCAAGTTTAAGAATACGTGATGTTGTTGTTGGGGGAGAAGTTGGTTAGAGAGATTTTAGATTTTGGATTTTAGATACATTCTGGACTGCGAACCGATAAACAAGTGATTTTGGAGAACTCCACAGAAATAAATGCTCTTCGGTCATTCTGTAGCTTGCTACAGCATGACAACACAGGATCATTCATTTTGTGGCTTACTCTTAGTACTTATTGCAAAGACTTTCAAAGCAGGTATTACAACATCATCAAGTCTTTACCTGTAAAAAATTTATCTGATGCGATCGCGCCAAATGAAGAGTAAATGGTTAATTGGTTATATACCCACAAAACGATTTACACGAACAAATGAACCTCTGTCAAAAGGTGTATTTTTGGTAAAGACAGAGAAATTTTTGTTTTATGTATATAAAAAGTCGTGATATAATGTTATGTTTTAACAAGTGATGGTTTTATTGAAGTCTGGAAAATAAAAAAGCCTGGAGAGGTGTCCGAGTGGTTGATGGTGACGCACTCGAAATGCGTTTTGGTGCAAGCCAACGGGGGTTCTCACTACATACACAACCATTGACATCCCTTTAATTTACTATTCTCGCCTATGTTATTGCACTTGAGGTGCTAGGTGAGTTTTAGTATATGCACGTACAAAGAGTAATTAAAAAAGTTACCATTGTTGCCTACAAAAACAGGTGGCGTTTACGTCTACCTCGTGGATTTACGTGTGGAGAACAGGTATATATCTATTCCGGTTTAGAAGCAACGGCATATAACTTAAGAAGGGTGCAAAGTGTCGCATTAGTTATTGAATCTGACGCTGAATCCGGTTGCTTTGACCAAACACTACAAATCTATAAAGATGCGTTGTCCGACTTACATACTAACCAAAGAAGGATTCGCCAAAAAGTTAAAAGTCTTGATTTAGTTGAATTGTGGGACAAGTATTGTGACTTCAAACAATCTCAACTAGCAAATACCACTTTTACCAAAGATTTTCAGAATAGATACAAAAATATTATCAATGCGTTACCTAGCAAAGATTTAGGTAGTGCGATCGTAATTCGTGACTATTTGGTTGCAAATTACAGCCCTAAGACAACGAAAAGACTGCTAATGCAGATTAATGCTTGCTGTGTATGGGGTTTAAAATCAGGCTTAATCACAAAAAACCCATTTACTGACTTGGGTTCGGATATCAAAGTTAAAAGGTGGGACACGAGCAAAATTGACCCTTTTACAGCCCAAGAACGTGATGCGATAATTTCAGCTTTTGAATCTGACACTTTATACAAGGGTTATGCAGATTTTGTAAAGTTTCTATTTTTTAGTGGTTGCCGAATTGGAGAAGCGATCGCACTTAAATGGGAACACATTAACGCAGATTGCACCGAGATTACATTTCGTGAGTCATATTCACATTTATATGGACGTAAAAGCACGAAAACTGATGAATTTCGTAGGTTTCCTTGTAATGAGCAGCTAAAAACGTTGCTATTGAACCGTAGAACCCAAGAATATAACAAAAATTGGCTTGTTTTTCCTTCTCATACTGACCATAAAGAGATAAAAATTAGTGGTTTTACTCGTATCTGGCGAGGTTATGACAATCGTGGGGAGTTTATACCAGGAATCGTCACGAGTCTTGTGGAAAAGGGGCTAGTGCAGCGTTATCGAGTTCCATACAACGCTAGACATTCATTCATAACTATGTGCCTTTCAAAAGGTATCCCAGTGCAAACCGTTGCAAGTTGGGTAGGGAATTCACCCGAAGTCATTTATAAGCACTACGCAGGCATTACACCAAACACAAAAGTACCGAACTTGTAAATAGGTTTACAAAATTTTGGGTGCTATGAAAAAGCGATCGCACTAATTAAACCATCCGAGGTTAGCGATTCGTGCCAAAAATTTAGTGCCTGTTAGCTTCAAAAAGTAAAACCCCCTGAGTTGGCTTTCCGTTTACATACCAAAACAGGGGATTCAAAAATAAAACATATCTAAATTATGGAATTAAATACTTCAACAGTCAATGATTTCGCCAAAAATCAGACCACTTCTGATTGTGAGTCTAACACATCGGCAGTAAACAATACTCAACAAAGTGAATACCCAACAACTCAACTCGTACCTAACAAGCGTTTCAAGAAGTCTCTACCAAATAATACGAGTACTCAATAAAGTGAGTATTCACTAAAAATTAAATTAGGGGAGTTTTTTAAGGAAGAGGATTGGAATTGGGATAGTGAAATTTTTCATTATAGAAAAAGATTTGAAAAAGAAGTACCCCGCTTAACCGCAGAGCATCACCAAAAGCTAGTTATAGAAAGGTTTCAAGGCAAAATACCTGAAGAGTGGGTTCTACACAATTGTTATTCTGTTGATAAATTTGAAGCGTCAGCATTTACTAAAAGTCCGCAATTGGGTGGGGGTGTTTGGTTAACGGGTGCTGACGGGTATCCGCAATTAATGCCCGACTTCCCACATACCGACTTAAGGGATGACGGCACTAAACGGATCAGAAAGTACCAATCTCCTTCTAAAAAGAAAATTGCTCAATATGACGCAACATTACCCCGACATCCAGGCGATATCAACTTTTGGGCTGATTTGGAAAAGGTAAAGAAATTTTGCATACATGTTGATGGTATCCCTTGTTTGTTGGTTACAGAAGGACTTTGGAAGGCGATTGTAGCGCTTCATTCAGGAATGCCGTGTGTGAGTTTACCGGGTGTTGAGCAAGGGTTAAGCAGCCACGAGAATCACACCAAAGAACGGGAGCTTACCAAGACTTTACAAAAGTTTAAAGATGCAAATTTCGGTTTCATTATTGGATTTGATGCCGACGCTGCAACAAAACACCCGGTAAAATTAGCAGAATTAACATTAGCTAAAGCGCTACATAGCCCTAACAACCCGGTTTACAGCATTTCGGGTAAATGGGAAGCGTGTGATGGTGAAGTTTCCACAAAAGGAATTGACGACTTTATTTTACATTTTGGTGCTAATAAATTTATTGAAGAGGTACTACCCCAAATGGTTGATATTTCTAGCCTTAATCGTGCTTATGGTGCATCTTCTGACATACAAAACACGGTGAGCCGGAATGAGAACCCTGAATATAAAACTTCTGATCGCAAACGTGGTAGACCCAAATCGAAAAAAGGTGGTGACGAAGAATTATCCCCAAGGGAACAGCAACAAGCTTTTCATGACATTTTTGGTGGTCAACTTAAATTTAATGAGATGACTTTAGAGGTTGAGTATGACACCCAAGTTCTTGACGTAGAACGAGCTAAGGAGTGGATGATTGATGTATTTGATTATGATGGAGGTAAAAATGAAGAAATTGCCCGTAAAATCGCTTATTTAGCTAGAAAGCAAACATACCACCCTGTAAGAACGTACCTTGAGTCTGTTGAACGGCAGAACCCCGATGTTAACGAAAATTTATTGGATAATATTGCAGAACGGTATTTCGGAACAAGCGAACCTTTGTACAACACTTACCTCAAAAAAACATTGGTTGGTTTAGTCAAACGTATATATGAACCAGGGGGTCAGCACGATACAGCCTGCGTGTTGCAAGGTCATCAGGGCATCAATAAAAGTAAATTTTGGGAAAACCTTGTTCCCTATAAATCTTGGTATGACGCAGAAGTTGCTGTGGGGGGTAGCGATAAAGATGACAAACTAAAACTACGTGCAGCTTGGATTATTGATTTAAGTGAAATTGAAGTTGTGTTCCGCAAAAATGATGTGGCAACACTTCGCAACTTATTGACAACCAAACACGACAAGCTTAGACCACCTTATGGGCGAAAAATAGAAACTTTCCCCAGAATGAGTGCTTTTGTAGGGACAGTGAACCAAAATCAATTTTTGAATGACCCTGAAGGCAACAGGCGTTTTTGGGTAATCCCTGTTTTAAAAACAATACCTGTCGAAACTTTAATCCTAGAGCGAGATTTAATTTGGTCTGCTGCGGTGAAACTCTACAAACGTGGTGAACAATATAATTCCTGGTTAACCCCAATGGAAGGAATTCAACAGAAGCAACTAAATGTCCAGCACACTGTGGAAGATTCGTGGACAGATGTAATATCCCAAGCAATTGAATTGGGCAAGCTGAAGGATACAACGATTGCGGAAATACTCACACTGGTAATGAACATCTTACCCGCAAACCAGGGTAAACGTGAACAAATGAGAGCTTCCGACGCTCTTAAAGCACTCGGTTGGGTTAAATCAAGTAGTCTACAGATGCGACACGGGGTTAGAACTTTTGTTTGGACACCAAAAATTAATAATGAAAATATTTTAGAGGTGTATCAGGGGGTGTATCAGGAGGTGTATCAGGGTTCAAACGTAGACGCAGCAAGCATTACAACTAATAGTGATACACCTGATACACCTTTTTCCCAAACTTCTGAAAATAAATCAATAATACTGAATATCCCATGTTCGATAAGTGACACAATGACTACGGGGAAAATAGTACCCGTGTCTACCATAAATGGCTTAATGGTTGTGGAAGAGGTAGCTACACCATGTACTGAAGACAAAAAAGATACATCTAATTTCAGTATTAATGAATTAAATCAACCTTTTATAGAAAAAGGTGTATCAGGTGTATCACTTGAAGAAAAAACGCCTGAAAGTATTACACAGCAAGTATTAGTTTCTGATACACCCCTGATACACCTCAGTGATACACCCCCCCTAAATAATGCAAATAGTACAAGTGAATTAACAAATGAAGAGAACGAATCTTGTAAACCCCTAAATAATTTTTGTAAACCCTTTAGCGCAAATCTGGACGATTTATTCTCACCAGTTTACAAATATGTTCAACCCCAAAAGGGTGATGTGATTCATTTAGAAAAGGGGGTTGGTCACGGTTGTGAATTAAAAGATGGGATTGTAATCAAGGTTACTGAATGCGATTTGGAAGGAGATACTTTCTTGATTGAGTGGGGTAACTGGGAAACCAGCACTTTAACCCCTAAAGATTTGATTCAATTGAAAGCTGTCATTACTAAGTCTTGACATCATAAATTAAGGCATAGTGAGGGGTGATAATTCTATAAAATGACCTATACCCCTCAACCGCGACATCACACACCTTAAACCTCAAAATAACCCCAATACAGCTAACGTACTATCTCCTTTAGTATTTACGTACTACTGATAGTGTCGAATAGAAGTCGATTTTTACACAATTGCTACATTGGAGGTACGTACAACTTTATAAAAGTAAAGCAAAATGACATTAGATTCTCGCAAACGCCCTAAAACACCATTACCTCATTTATTCGATCTGATTTACGGGCAGTACCCCTTAGAATTGCACGAACTTTATAACCATTTCCTCGCTTGTTGGCAGTCAGTCGAAGGAGCGCAAGCTAAAAAAAGTCAGGCAATTAACTTACTTTCAAAACTCATTAAAAATCGTGATTTAGAAAGGTTAATCAAAATTGCCGATTATCTAGCTTGCCAAATTTATTTCAATGGTTCGAGCGGCGATCGCATTTTACAAGAGCATGGTCTGGAATATTTAGGGTTCTCGTTGCCAGCCGACATTCATAGTACTTTTTCTGTGAATGGAAACCAGGTTATTGTTATTCATGAGGTGCTTAGAATCCATGTGGAGAAAGTCTTCGCAGAACGTAAGGCTGAAAAAAGGGCACGTATGATTGCATCTGGAGAACTCATACAAAACAAAAACGTTGTAAACCTGTTTACAAACAATAGTGATGGTGCTGCATGAAGAAATTTCATATCAAGCTGAGTTTACGGTTGAATCGTCGCCAGCACGAACAATTGAAAATCATGGCTGAGAGTCAGAATCTAACTTGCACAGAATTTATAAGGTATCGGCTTTTTGGGGATGAAACCACTCCACAAGCGGCAATTTATGATGCACTTTGGAGGTAAAAGCAATGAGTTATCAGCAAGATTTATCCGATCGCGATTTAAAGAATTTATTCCTAAGACACCAAGATTCATACTCGGTTTGTGAGTTAGATTCTGAAATTTACCTAATCTCCAGCCTAATTAGTTGTTTACTGAAGAATGGTGATTTAACAGGGAACTTCAACCGACAAGAACTGGTAGCCTTGGTTGAGGTAAAGCGTCGGTTGGTGGAGACGCAAGCCAGAATTAAAAATGGGGCATTTCAGCAGTTGGCAACCACCAGAAAACTTGAATTACAAGAACGAATTGCTGATGCGATGTCACATGAAGAGTTACAACGTGTTTTATCTGAGGTGGGTTTGATTAAACCTCGTCCATGATGAAACCCGGAGTTTTTTTTAAGATTCAAATCCGTCATTGCGACGTAAGGTAGACACAAAGTGGCTACCCGCAGGGTAGCAATCTCAAGGTCTTTGTGGAAAACTACAGTTCTCAAAGTAGACGAGGTTTATTAGCCAAATGCCTGGTGAGTCTAAAGCGATCGCACTTTCAGAACTAAACCGATTATCTGCCGAAATCAAACCGATTTAGTAATCACACTTATAATAATTAGTGCGATCGCTTTTGGTTATAACAAATTTCTATAAAACAAAAACACCAGGTGTTTTTAGGATGAACTGTCCTACACCTGGTGTTTTTAAATCTACGATTTTGGCTAAGTTTTGTAACGAAAGTAAATCTAGATCGAACTATAGTTCTGCTACCCAACCACGTTGACATCAGGTTTGTTCGTAGGAAAAGTTTTGGTAAAAAGATATAGGATTCGCAGCTTCATTACTTAGTAAGTGAAAACACATTTTATTCTCTCAGATAATTTACTGATTCACCCATTAGAAGATGGAGGAGTAAGTAATACTAACGAGAACACTTATGTTTATTTTTACACCAATCAAACCATTGATAGCCAAAATAAAAGTATTCCTAAAAAAACATTTGGGGTACGAAACAGAGGAATCACGCTTGAACGATAGTTATAGAAATCATTAAAACGTAGCCACGGTAGGTTTTTTGGAACTTAGCAGCCTCGACTGGGCAAAATCCTTGCGCGGTTGTAGCTCTTGAAAGTACTGCTGCTACGTTATTAGAATTTTAGATATACCCCTATTTCTTACTTTTTACTTACTAACCTCCAAAATAGTAAGAAATGAGATAAATTTTGAGCATAAATGCCTAGTAAATCGTGCGGCTTAAAACTAGTACAATATACCTAGTTGCAAGCTAGTTTTGACTAGATTAATTTATGACCGAAGAAAATAGAAGGGTTCAACTAAATATTCGCTTTGACCATCGTTCGGAATTATTGGACGATGTGAAGAATTTTTGTACTGTTAATAAAGTTAAGCTGGTGGATTTTGTTGGTGATGCCTTGGATGAAAAGTTGCAACGTGAGTTAACAATGACTCAAGTTCGAGAACCTGGAACTAACGAACTGATTGCAATTGCGATCGCACCAATTCTTGAAAGGTTGTCTGATTTGGAAATTACTTTATTAAATTTGCCTAAAAATGAGACAGTAAATAACTTTGCAGCAGTAGAACCACAAAAAACACCAAAAAGCGATAGTGCCCAAAACTTGGAACAATTACGCGATCGCATTTTGATGGAATGCCAACCAAACGACCGACGCAAGGTTAAAAAAGCTTTGAACCAATTTATCAATAGTCTCAGTTAGCCAAAGTTTTGTACAACCAACCCAAGACCCCTGCAATAAACCACAAAAAAAACCACCCAAGCCGTTAAGCCTGAGTGGTTTTAATTATTTGTAAACCTATTTACAATTTCTTTCTGCCTGAATTACATACCTGATTTCAGCTTAAAATTCTCAGTTTCAAGTTTTCGGCATTTAGCTTCAAGTTCAACTATTCGCGATCGTAATTGTTCGGGTGTGGATTCGGTTGTACAAACTTTTTGTCTAACTGTCTCACGGTTTCGGTAAAAATCTGCCTCACTTTGGGATAAAAAATCTACTGCCAACTGTAGCCGCTCCCAATCCAAATTTTCAGACTTAGCCAAATAAAACTGTCGTAGTCGGTTGTTTACTTTCCTGTAGGCGTACCAATATTTACCACGTTGCCTTACTGTAATCTCATATAAAAGCGACTTACCTTGCTGTCTTGGTTCATATCTAAAACTGGTAGTTTGTTCTAACCAATTTAACCAAGCATCGCTGCCAATCATTATCCCCAAATAATCAACATCGGTCACAAGTGGTAATTTAGTTTTTCTCATTTTTTACCAAAACCTTTAAAAGTAAATGCTTTAACCACCCTTGTATATTTTTCAGTTAAATTGTTAACTTTCTCGTGGCATGTGATTAATTGTTTTGGGGTAAATTGTGGAAACTTTACTTCCATTTCATCACACCATTTTAAAAACCGGGTATTATTCCAGTTCTCAGCTATATCCTGTGTGATGCCATCAAATATAAATTCACCTAGCTCTTTAGGTAGTCCGTCTTTTTCAAATTCTTGACAAATATAGTTACGAAGATTTTGCTCAAGTTGGTTGTACATTTTAGTTAGTTCCTAATAGTAATTGTGGATTTTGTAGCAGTTGTGAAGTTTGACCACCATTTTTGACTGTTTTTATAGTTTGACCACGAAGTTCAAGGGGTTTCAGCGATTTGACCACGTTTTGACCTGACCATGACCATGACCACGGTTTGACCATGACCTGACCACGAAGGTCAAAGGGTTTCAGCCTCCAGGTCAAGATATTTTTCGTGGTCATGGTCATGGTCAAGGGTAGTTAATATTGTAGTTAATGTTAAGTAGTGGTGTACCCTTGCTCACCATCACCCTGAATAATCTCTGACTCTATTAGATTATTAATTGCTACTTCTATCAGTTCTTTCTTAGCCATGTTGGGAAGAGTTCTTTTTATATGTCCTCTGATTGCTTCATAAGTAATTGGTTCAGTGCTTGAGATAATTTTATCTACAATACAGTCTAGTAACTGTGGGTTACAATTTGTTTCTCTTGTAGGTTGTATGGTAGTAGCTTGCTCACCTAAATTAAACATCTGTTCTAAATTTTCAACAGTTTTAGTTTTAGGATTAAAACCATTAATAAATTCTCGCTTATCCCTGTTGTAACCAGAAAGATTTGGTAACTCTGGCATTGGGAACCATTCATTTAAAGCACCATGAAACACTGCACGGTTGACAGTTGACTTCTTACAAAGTGCAGCTATCTGGGTAGAATTTAGTCGCTTGTCACCAGGGATAATGTCAGCAGCTAAAATTTGCTGTGATGCTGTGACATTATCCCCACTGATTAAGATAATTGGCTTAAAGATTGACCTAGCACCCCCATCAAACCCAATACCTGAAACATGGGCATTTTGACTAATCCCCCATACCACAATTCCCCTACTGCTACCACTTGAAGCATAGGAAACCATTTTAAATTTCAACCATTTAGTTGCACCCTTAACATTCTCAAAGGCTGCATTAACTGCTGCTAACTCGTCAAAAATAAGTAACTTAATCCCAGTACCAGGGTAGAGTCGATGCCCGGTATTATCCGGGGCACCTCTCTGTTCGATCCGGACGTGTAACTTTCGCTACATCCGGCTCTCGATATTCTCAAGGGATAACCCTATTGCCCATGTGTATGTAATCGTGACAGGATTCATGAATGACCACAAGATTGACTTTCTTCCAGTTATTATGGTTTCCATCAATGTGGTGCAGATGAACGTGTTCATCATTCATAAATTTCATACCGCAATGAACACATGTATGGTTTTGTTTGTTTAGTAATCTGGCTTTTTCGCCATCATACATCTTGCTGTTTCTTTTACTCCAGTAACCCACGTCGCCATCGAAAGGAGATTTATTTCCTTTTACTTTAACGTATCCTGCTAGAGAGTAAGGTACGGTCGGAAAGGCTTTTTTTATTAGTTCTAAGGTAGAGTATCTTGTTTGTTTCTTCTCTTTATTGAATACCTTGAATGCTCTGTGATTCATGAACCATAGAGAGAATTTTGTTCCTGACATATCACAGAATTTGTGATAGTTTCTCCACCCTCTTACTATTGGGGCAAGCTTTTTCGCTTTTTCCTTAGCACCATAATTGGAGCAGTTTACAATGGATTTTACTTTTTGTCGAAACTTTTTAAAGTTTTCTTCTGACGGAACGCAGTGATACTTCCCGTTTGATTTGACTTTAAAGTTCCACCCTAAGAAATCAAATCCGTTTGTCGTGCGTGTTACTTTGGTCTTTTTCTCACTTATTTTCATTCCTCTTTTTGCTAGAAATTCGTGGATTTGTTCAAGTATTTCTTCTGCTTTGTCTTGGGGTCTTAGGAAGATTACCATATCATCCGCATATCTTATGCTGGGGTATATGATATCTTTTTCTTTGGTTTTTTCCGTAATTCTACAATCATCTTTATGATGCCTGTGAATACTTTCAATTCCATTTAGTGCTATGTTCGCTAGTAATGGACTTACCACTCCCCCTTGACATGTTCCTTGTTCTGGAAATTCTGGATTTGTTCCTGCTTTTAGGCATCTGAATATGCCGATTTTGAGATTCTTAGGAGCTATCAGATTTTCCATAATTGAGGAATGAGAAATTCTATCGAAGCACTTCTCTATATCGAGTTCTATAACCCGTTTAGATATTCCGTTTGCGCTAGCTTTCATGTTTTGTGCAACCTGCTGTTGGGCATCGTGTGCCGAACGTCCTGGTCTAAAACCGAAACTGTGCTTATGGAAGGTTGCTTCGTGTGCTGGTTCTATTGCGTATTTTGCTAGACACTGCCAGCATCTGTCCGCAATAGTTGGTATCTTCAGTAATCTTATGGAACCGTCTTTTTTAGGAATTGGTATTTTACGCAATCCTCGATGTTTCCAATTGAAAACGTATTTTCCTAGCTGTTCTTCTAAGGTAAATCTTTCCTCGAATGTGAGGGATTTCTTACCGTCGATTCCCGCTGTTTTTTTACCAGTGTTCAGCTGAGTTACTTGACGTATTGCTAAAAATCTAGCCGCACGAGATTTCAGAATAAGTTTTTGAAGAAGTAAAGCTTTTCGCTTGTTTCCTGCTTCAATGGCTTTAAACAACCTTCTTTGTAGGCGAAATAAATCCTTCCGGAATTTCTTCCAGTTTAGATTTTTCCAAGATTCACTAGCCTTATGGCTGTGCCTAATCATGCTCTTACTCCAATAGCTGTTTTCTGAATACCTTGCCGCAATTACGCAGCATCCTACCCGTTTAGAGAGATTTCCGTATCTCGTCATACCTACTAAGAATCGACTTTTCTTAGACTCTCAAAACGTTTTTATTCGTTCCCTTAATCGACTCTTTATCCCTTTAGATGTAGCCACTTTGCCTATCAGACCCCTGGTTCTTATAACTATATCGACGAGTATGTTATAGGGATTAGCTCTGATAAAGTCGGGGTTTTGTTGTTATGCCCCGCTTACGCATAAGACACTTTTTTAGGCTCTGTTTCATCGTGGGGACTCCCCATTAGCACCAGTGTCAGCCCATAACAGCCGTCTGATTGTGCCCTGTTCCCAGCTTCAGCCTGTATAAACCGAGTATACTCACTGTGGGCAGGTTGGGAGTTAGCGCGAACCTCGCTAGCAGGGTTTGCACCTGCATCGAATTAAGAGTTCAGTGGGATATAATCGTGAGATTATATTCCACTGCTTGAGTTATACCTCGAATCCTTATTTACTGAGGATTCTTGCGATTTCACTCAAGAACGAATCGCACCGTCAAAAGCGTCATATTCAGCAAGGCAATCTTTAACCCAAAGGTAACTATCCTCTGGTTCAGCTTCAGCAACGTTTTTACGGTAAAGTCGATGCACTCTACCATCAAAATAAGCTGTCTCTTTGGAGTCATCTTTGGGGTCAATGTAGAAGATAGTAGCCTTACCCTTCAAGGCTTCCAAGCAATTCGAGGTGAAAATACCTTTGCCAACACGGGGAACCCCAATGATTAAAGTATTATCTAATTGGTCGGTGATGGATTTGATTAAGTCGGGTGTCACCTTGTCGAAGCTTACCGACTGGGTTGTTATTGAGGATTGGGCATTAGTTATTGGAATTGGAGCGTCAGCAATCATTGGTCTAGGTGCATCTTGAATCCTTGCTGGTGGTGCATCCTGAATCAATGGTCTAGGCTGGGGCGCTTGGCTTGCATCTTGGATAAACTTAATGCGATCGCAATTAACCAGTGGACTACTAAACTGCATTGTGTCGGTATGTTCGCGGGTTTGCTGCATGGAGGGAAAAGCACCACGCATCAGAATAAATTGGTCACAAATCCATCTGTAAGCGTAGAATCGTTTCCCTGACTCAATTTGACTAAGGTACTCAGTAATTAATGCCATGCGACTACGTAGTATTTAATACTCTTGACGCTCCACGGGTGCTAAGTATTCTCGCAGTTGGTCGAACTCGTCATACCCTGATATAAACTCCTTTCTAGCTTCCGAATGTCCCATCGAACCGATTACATCCAACACACCACCCCTAATAAATGGGATAGGGTTAAAAGTATGAGTATAAGAACTGTCAGTAACTTGCGCCCAAATATAACCAGCAACTCCTAAAACAGCACCAATGGGAGCAAGGGGAGAAGTCGCGTAGCATACAGCACCAATGGCAGCAGTAGCAAGGCTTATTGTTTTAGCCAAGCTTGAACCGATTCTTTCTTCCTTGGCAAGTATTAATAGTTGGTCTTTGCGAGTCGATAACCATTCTGCAACGTGTCCAGCTTCCAGGTACTCAACTTCGGGAAATTGGCTGAGTAAATAAGCAGTTTGGGGTGTTTCTAACCGAGCTAGTTTATTAGGTTCCATAATGAAAGTACTTATAAATTGAATTTGTCAGGCGATTGCGAGGAATTGCACCTCACTTTGGGCTTTGAACCGCGATCGCTTTTTAATTGTTTGTAAACCTGTTTACAGGAATACTTTTTATTGTTTACCAGCTAAAACCTTTTCCCCCCAACGCCCCAACTCAGCACAGGCAATGGTGAAAACGTTGAACAGTATACACATTAGGATTTGCTGAGGGTCTTCATATCTCCAAGGGTTCCTGGATGCAAAAGTCATTATGATGTCAAAACCCCAGAATGCGATCGCAATTAGTCCTATCATTTTGGGGTTTAATTTTCCGAATTTGCTCCCAGTTACGAAGGCTGATTCAAACATTTGAATTACAAAGGAAATTCCGAGGCACAAGTAAAAAGTTATGTTTGCGAACAATCCTAAGCTGATTCTTGGTGGGAACAAACTCAGAGATGGCAGCCAATCCCAGCCCATCCAAAGCGTCTCGTACCGATAACCCGTCCAAGTCGTTTCATACCAAGGGAATAGCGGCTTGTTTTGGAATAGTACCTGCCAGTAAGAATCCGAACTCAGCACCACCAGGAAGATAAAAAGCAGTTTCCCTAAAAACGTTGCCCCGGCTGCCCCTGGTGTTAGCAGTTGACTGATTATCGTAGTGACAATCCAAAGTGGGAAGGTGAGGACTTTGAAAGCCCAAGTGACCAAAGTTTCCATAAAGTTAGGGCTGTTATTGGTTGGAACCTTTGCAGGACTTGATGTTGGTACTGCTTGAGCCGGATTGCCGGAATGTGGTTTATTGCCTAATGCCATTGGGAAGCTCCTTGCAAGTTGTTGATGATTTGTACTTAGAAATAAATTGACCTTTGACGATTCGACCAAGGCAGACATTCGCTGCATCAAAAACCCATGTTTGCTTGCTGATATAGCGATTTAGCACCACCTTTGGAATGGTTGGGGGTTTATCGGCATCGTCCAAATAATCGCCTATAGTTAATGTTGAGCCAGCGATCGGGATACCCGTTTCTTTGATTGCTTGGCTTAATTTCTTGCGCTCTGCGAGTTCTTTGCGCTCGTTTACTTGCTAGCTTGCTAGTTTTTGCGATGCTAAGTAATCAGGCATTTGAGAGCCAAGATTAAGGAACAGTGGGGATGCTAAACAAAGCAATCCCACACCAGCAACGCAGAACGGAGCTATGTACTTGTCAGTTCTGGTTTTAGTCATTTTTAAAATTCAAAAAGGTGCGTTTCTGTATCACGATCCGTAGTATCTGTGATGATTAAAGAAACCGTGCAGTTACCGGGGGAATAGAGCTTGTCGCGTCCAATATCCTTACAAATGTCTTTCATCACATTGTTGAATTGAGTTTGTGAGTAGCTCTCGCTAAAGTAGTGCAAACCCGCTCTGTGGAAAGATTTAGTGCCCACAATAAACATGATGGAAGATGCGTAAATAATCACGATTAGTTCCCCAAAGCTTGGATTAGTGCTTCTAGCTGATCGAAAGGCAATTCACCATCTGCAATGCGATCGCATAAACTATCTGATTCGTCCGTTGTCATCTCATCGGAAGTGCTATAGATAATCCATCCCAAACTAGCTAAAACATCGAATGAATCCACATCAGAAAGCCAATTTAAGCACTCGCCCCAGCTTTCGGAAATATCTCTAATTAGTGGTAGATTACAGTCCAGACCCCAGTATTCAAGCGGCTTCTGCCTGCGATTCACGATAGCTGTAATTAAGTTTCTGGCTTGGCTTTCATCCAATTCCCCGCCAATTACCCTTGCTGATACTTCTTCGGCGGCACTGGATGATTCTTCTATCAAGTGATTCAACCCGATATATTCGGAAGTCATGCTAATTAGATAATATCGGTCAATGTTTCCCAAGCTTGCAAGGTCGTCACCCCAAGTCTCCATAATGTCCGTGATTAGTACGTAGTCGTAGTTACAACCAAAATGTCCAAGTGGTTTCGACATGAGTTAGAATCCTTGTGTAGTGTAGTTTTCATTGCGGTGGAGATGCACCCTAACAAAATGCGATCGCTTAACTTTGGACGGTTGGGGCGATCGCATTTAACATTTGGTCAAGTTGTTTGATTAAATCATCTGCGTCCTGACTGGCTACAGAATTAAGACCCTCACGAGCTTGTAGGGCATACAATCCAGCAACTATAAGGTAAATTTGAGCGCGGTTTAGGTTCATGATTCCCGGTTTTTCATTTGTAGAAGTGCGTCCCAATCCTCAACAGAGCAACGGATAACCTCTCGGACATCTTCCAAAGTTCCCGCGTCACTGGCAACCAAACCCGCTTCAGTTAATAATTGCCAATCATCAGGGTGCTGTAATTGGATTTGGGTTAATGCTGATTGGATAGTTTGTAATAGCTTTTCAGTAGATGTTAGTCTTGTAAACCTGTTTACAGGGTGAAGGTTGTTTTTAGTCTGCATAAACACCACCTTGTTGCAGTGCTACTGTGATAATTTCAGTTATTTCAATGTCTGAAGTTGTTGCTGGTGTTGGGGTTGGGTTAATTGGTGTGGATTGGTCAGAGGAGTTTATCATTTTTGATTACCTGCCATTGATGCAAGTTTGCTTAAATTGGGTTTACTTTGAGTTACCGACGGAGAAGTATTTACACCTTGGTTAACAGTACTAGGTGATACCGTTTGTTTACACAAGCACTCAAAAATAAGCCTTTCAATATATCCGGCAAGTGTTTGACTGGGTAAGTCTTGAGGTAATCCGTATGCTTGGGCTAATCTTTCAATTGCAGGGTAAGAAATGGTGAGGCGCTTTGATTCGTAATTCATAATTATTCCCCTATTGATACTTGTGTTAGTAACTGTAATCCTTTGCTATTAATGGTTTGAGGTTGTGGTAAGAAAATAACCCCGAACTCGGATAACGCTTCATCCATACCTGGAAGTAGTGCAGCACCACCCTAGGCTGTTGACTTTGTGAGTTTTTAAGGAACTTTTATCATACAATAATAGTGTTGTATTTTTTCGAGGTAAAAGT
>NZ_NTFS01000319.1 GCF_002289455.1 Brunnivagina elsteri CCALA 953 | reverse complement strand
CTTCTCTCCGTTACAAAACATAATTGCGTAGCTTTAGCTTCTCGCTCTGCGAGTATTACGTAGCTTGCTTCTCGCTCTGCGAGTATTACGTAGCTTGCTTCTCGCTCTGCGAGTATTACGTAGCTTGCTTCTCGCTCCGCGAGTATTGCGTAGCTTGCTTCTCCGCTTCGGAGTATTGCGAATTGTTTTAATAGGTTCTTAATTTAAGAAAAGAGTCTAAGTAAAAACGCGATATTCCCGAATAGTAGAGACGTTCCGGTGGAACGTCTCTACTTCAAGAAATGATTATTGCGTTCCTCTGATTGTCACAGCCCGTTGTATATCTGCCAAAGCGCGGTTATAATCGAGGATTGCAGTAATTCGATTACCTTCAGATTGGGTCAAATCGTTTTCAGCCGCAATTACATCAGTTTGGGTTCCCACACCAGCTTGGAATCGTAATCTGGCTAACCGCAAGGCTTCCCGTGCTTGTTCGAGTGCCGTATTTGCCGTTTGCACATTCTCTAAATTCGACTGCAATTGCGAATAAGCTTGCTCAACCTCAAATCGAATTTGGCTGCGCTGCCCAGCAAAATTGGTTTCGGCAATCTGAACATTTTTACTTGCCTGTGCAGCCCTTGCCCTTGATGCACCACCATCGTACAAGTTTAAACTTGCCCTTACCCCGACCGAATAACCATCGGTAACGGGAATTGTATCGTTAAACTGGTCGAGTAAATTATAACTAGCAATTAAGTTGATTTGTGGACCTAGTTGGGAAAGAGCCTGTCGTCGTTGTTGTTCGCTAATATTGCGTTGAGCGAGTTGCTGTTGCAATTCTGGTCGGTTTTGCAATGCTTGGATGATGCTTTGTTCAAGAGATTGGTTCCACAAGCCAGCAATTTTCACGGGGTCAGCAGCACTTAAGTTAACCGTTTGCGGTACGCTCAATATAGCAACTAGCCGTCGTCGTTCGATTTGCTGTTGCGATCGCGCGTTAGTTAAATTTTGCTGGGAATTTGCTTTATTTACTTGAAACCGCAACACATCAAATCTTGTTCCCACACCAGCTTTTTCCAGCGCTAATGCATCACGCAAACTCGCTTCCGCGTTTGTGACTGCTGACTGACTAATCCGTACCTGCTCGTCAGCTTGTTGTAAGTTGTAGTATTGTTTAGTGACGCTCTGACGAATATCTTCCGATTGCTGCTCAACTGTAAACTCGCTTACCCGTACCTGTTCTTCAGCTTGACGAATAGTTGCTTGTCGCTGACCAGATGTGTAAAGGCTGTAATTTAACTGTGCATCACTGGAAAAACTTGTGCTTGGCTCATCTACTCCCCGATTAATTCCTTGCCTCGCAGCTGCTTCGTTACTTAATTGACTGCTAGCAGATTGCCCACGATTGATTGTCGCATCCAGACTTAAAGTCGGTAACAGCGCTGCTTGTGCTTCTCGTAATCCTGCTCGACTCCGCTCTAGTTGCAGCAATGAAACCTGTAATTGTTTATTGTTGCGTCGTGCTGCTTCTAATGTCTGATTTAATGTAATTGGTTGTGTCCCTTGAAGCCGCACTTCTTCCGGTTTTGTGGGAAATTGCAATTGATTGGGATTGGAATTGAGATAGCTAGGTAGTTTTTCCCCAGTGGTTGTAGGAGGTACAACAGGTTTGGCTGGTGGGTTTGTTGTTTCTTTGTTTTGCGGTATGTTTGTTAATAACGTTCTACCTTCTTCCTTCGCAGAAAATTGCGATGTTGTCGGCAATTGAGTTTGAGGTTTTTTGTTGGGTAACTTCAACTGTTGCAGATTAGCAGGTGATAGTATCTTGGAATCATTGATTGCGATCGTAACTGCCGATGCATTTTGATTTTGTGACTCTTGTGTTCTAGTACCCAATCCATACCACCGAATATTTGTCAAGCTATTATTTTTGTCCGTTTCAGCCAAATATTGCCCAAATAAACTAGTAATTGGTGTGGGATGTTTGATGACAAACCACGTTGTATCTACGGGATTGAAATTGGCAAAGTTACTTGATGTTTTACTTGTTGGATTGAATACCGCACGAACATCATCAGCGAATCCAATCTCGACTTGCTGATTTATTACCTTTGGGTCATAAGTATTTTTATATACAATTTGCTGTTGTAAATTGGGTTCTTGAGCTACATAAATCGAATTTAAAACATTAGTCCAGGCATTAGTCGGAGAAGCAACAAAATTCAAAAAACCTAACTTGGGTTCTTTAACCTGCATAGAGTTAGCCAAGCTAGGCTGTACTGCTAGCACTGCCACAGTAACTCCAGGCAATAAACTATGAAATAAGTATAGACCTTTCACCGCGTCCTCACACAAAAAAAATAAGCGGCTTAAAACCGTTATCCCACGCCTAAAAATATAACACGATGCTATACTCAAGCGTCGGGATTTTCTTTATCTTGGAAACTTCTAACTATTCGCGATAACTCCGTCTTTTCGTCAACGCTAACGCGAGTTGCAGCACCACTAAATATTCGTTCGTAATTTCGGAAGGAATCCTTAATTTCTGGTCCATCCGCAGTTATGTTGTATTCCCTAATACCTTTGTCGTGCCAAGAACCGCGCATTTTAAATACATTAATGGCTCTTGCCATTTCACCGCGAATTTCCACATACTGCAACATCAAAATTGTGTCAGTAATGGTGGAAATATGTGAGTCGGTAATTGAATGGGAACCCATAAATTGGTCTGTTGTGTTTGTAAAGAAGCCAGTAATTTCTTCTTGTTTGGCGTAACCTGTGACACCAATTACAAACTGACGAAAAGCATTATCACTGACTCCCCGTGCCATTGCTGACAGTGAGTCGATCGCAATTCTCGAAGGCTTAAATTCGCTAATTTGCGACTTAATTATTTGTAAGTGGTCCTCTAAACCTGTAGATTCGGGATAAGTACAAATTATTTTTAATAAACCTTGACGTTCTAATTCTTCAAAATTAATTCCCCAGGAGGAAGCATTTCGCGATAATTGTGCCCGCGATTCTTCGTAAGCAAATAATATTACCCGTTCTCCCCTACTGCAACCATCGTGTAAAAAGTTACTCACCAACAGGGTTTTACCCGTACCAGTGGCACCAGTTACCAAAATAATCGAATCTTTGAAGAATCCCCCTCCGCACATGCTATCTAAGATTTCGACTCCTGAAGAAACACGGACATTAGAAGAGCGCTGCGTTAGACGCATAGCCCCCAATGGGAAGATATTTACACCGTCGTTAGTGATGGTAAAAGGGTATTCCCCTTTCATGTGGGTTGTTCCCCGCAACTTGAGTATTTCGATTGTCCGTCTTCTGCGTTCTCCTTCCAAGACGTTGCGAACAATCACCACGTTATCGGAAACAAATTCTTCTACCCCAAATGAGGCAACTGGACCATATTCTTGACTACGTTCGGTGGTAATAATTGTTGTGACATCGAGTAGTTTTAGTCTAGCGACAAGTCGGAAAATTTCGCGACGTACAACACCAATTGCTTCGTATTGTTGAAAAACTGCGGTGATTGAGTCTATGGAAACCCGCTTTGCTTTATATTTGCGGATTGCATATTGTAAGCGCTCAATTAGTGCTGATAAATCGAAGTTACCGACAATATCTTGACCTTCTGGATCGGGGGAAGCATCGAGGATGAATAATTTTCCTTCTTCGATCAGACGTTGTAAATCCCAACCAAATATATAAGCATTTTTAATAATATCGCTGGGTGATTCTTCAAAAGTTACAAATACTCCCGATTCACCGAAGCAACTAATACCACTGTAGAGAAACTGGAGCGAGAATAATGTTTTCCCAGTTCCAGAAGTGCCGCTAACTAGGGTGGTTCTACCGTTAGGTAATCCGCCATGACTAATGTCGTCAAACCCCTCGATCATTGTGCGAATTTTTTCTACACCTCCAATTCTAGGTGTTTTATTTTGCCCTTGTAGCTCGTTTTCACTCATTGTTTAATACTTAAAAAGAGGTTTTTACCTAGTTATTGATATTTCATTTGTTATTAATGATTATTGCTGATTGGTTTTTATTTAGATTTGCAATTCCCCATACATTTCATATTATTTATCAATCATTAATCGATTATTTATGAAGTATTTTGCATTGTTTTTATATTTCCCATTCCCAATTCCTAATTAACTATCTCCAAAAAAATCTCCTTCACTCAATTCTTCATAAAGTAAATCCAATCCAATCAATACTCTTTCTCTGTCTGATAAATCACCAATAATTTTACGTACCGGCGGAGGTAAAATTTTAGACAGTGTTGGTGTTGCCAGTATCTTATCTTCTTCTGCTAATTGGGGATTTTTCAATACATCTATGACTTTCAAAGCGTATATACCTTGAAATTCTTGCTCTAATATATTTTTAAGTGTTTTTAACGCCCGTACTGAGTTGGGTGTATTACCTGCCACATACAGTTTCAGTACGTAAGTTTTTCTTACCTTATTCATATAAAAAGTAAAGGCTGCCCATGAAGGTTAATTGGAGATGAATTATCTATAACATGCTTGAAGCGAAATTATCTTAACTCAGAACAGACAGATTTTTGCCACATCCCAACTTGAGGATTGTAAAGTCCGATTCTGAACTCACCCCATACCTGAAGGTAGGGGGTTCCAACTCACAAAGTGAGTTTCGTTTACCCTGTCTTTACTTTGGAACCGATCGCCGATACAGTTCGCAAAGGTGAGCCAAAATATCGATTAGGGTTAAACGGTAATCCAGTAATGTGTCATCACTTAGCCCTTCTAATTTTAGCTGTACGGAAAACTCATCAATGAGTTCCATATGCATTTCAATTATTTGGGGCACAGGGATATTAGCACAAAATAGAGCATTGATAAATTTATCAATCTTTTCTGGTGATGGTGCGTCTGGAGTAAAGTAGTTAATTAAAATGTGACTGTAGTCCAATTTTAGTTGCTGCAACAATGCCTGTCGATCGGCTGTCCTCATTTGAGAAAAAAAGATTTGTATTTTTGTTTGTAAAATCTAAGTACATTTTAGGTGATTATGGTTGAATGTTTCCCATAGATGGGCTTGCTGCTTTTTCGGCAGCAATATTTTTTTTGCGATCGCGAATGATGAAAAGAGCAGATGAAGCGCCGATGTCAGCCAAGGGTACTATGTAATAGCATCGTACATCTGTCTAACATCGCGCAGCTACTCACAAAAAAATAATTGGGTGATAATCTGCGTAATTTATGATGTATCAGTCCAGTATTGCAGTACAATCACATACATCTAAACATCAGTATTCCGTCTTGGCTTTAGTGGCAGCATTCGAGGATATTTAGAAATAAAGCATGGAACGAAAGAAAGCGGGTTTCTAGATGCAGCGAGAGGGTTTCGGATGAATTGGGTATGCAGGCAAACCCGAAATGATTGTGGGGGAAGGATATGGGAAGTGTGAGTGCTGTACCGTTAGAGAAATTAACTTGATATATAGTTTAGATTCAACATGAAGAACTCGTAAAGTTTTTTGTAATTACTTATGGGATTTTTTACTGTTGACTGTTATTTGATTGCTAGGAAATAATGTATTCATAATCCTTTGCGGTAATTTTACTGCTAACTGTTAGAGGATTTGGAAATAATTGTCTATAGGTATTTAGGAGTTAAATTACAAAACCAAAATTTTCATATTCCCACTTTTGAAGCTATATAGACTGTGTAAAATAATTGTTGTAATACCGACTATTTAATTATTTTTACTTTTTTATGGAAGCAGGTGTTTGTGTCTTTACTGCTAAATCATTAGGTTTTTTTAATACTTGAGACTTGATACTTTAACTTTAGACTTGTTGGTAGTCGCTAGGGGCAGTTCTAGGAGGGGCAACTGGCTTAACTGCTGGGTATGGAGAGATTCATGTTTGTGTATCTACTTAATCCATCTACTGAAATGTAGATTTTAGATTTGTGCTAATTAATTAAGATACTTAAACAAGAATAACAAAACATATCATTCCAAATCATTATAATTCCTAAAGGTTCAATAGCTATACTTTGGAGCCATAATTGTTTTAGCTACTGCTATCTATAAAGAGTTTCGATACCAAAATAACGCTGGTATAGGCTTCAACAAGCTGTTTGTGATGCAAGTCTCAAATAATTGAGTCGGCTTACGTCACTTGTATCCCTTATCAGTTGGGCAAAGTTCTCTTTCCGAGTATGGTGTGGGAAACCCTTGTAATAACTTGATACATTGCTATCGATTTGATGCAGATGATGTTCTTTGTTTTGGGATAGCAAGGTTAATTGCCTTTGTACCTAACCCATTCTCAAGCGTTGAAGTTACGTCCATTAAATAAATATTAAATTTCAACCTTTAACGAGGATATTGCTTTCGGCAGGCACTATGAGTTTTAGGAACAAGTAGTGATTTGAGCCGATTTAACCTCAAGAAGACTGACACAAGTATCCCTATGTCCATGCTGCATTATCGGGTTAATGATTTTATTTCAATGGTATTAAGCTGCTCGCAAACGACTACTTTGGCTGCTTTGCTGGATATGTTTGAGGTTGAGAGTTGCGATGCTCGTACCGAACCGAATAGCGATCGCGTAAAGCAGCCTCTGTACAGCGATGTTCCAAGGCAAGCGAATTGCGATCGCATAGTAGTATTGAATGAAAAAGAATATCCGGTGGGTTTGCTGGATTTGGCTGGTTTGATGAGCAAGTTGCTTGGGTTTGTCTCCCACAAATCAGGTTCGGAATCGACAAACTATTTACAGCAACCAATTTTAAGTTTGGATAATAGTCTTCTCCAACCGATACAAACTATATCGGCAACGAAAAGCATAGAAGAATTTAATCAGGTTTTAAATTCTCCTGGGAACCCAAGCAATGCTGCTGATTGGGTGGTTATTGATGCTAATAGAAAATATTTGGGTGTGCTAGATAGCGCTCGCTTATTAAAGCATTTAACAAAGTCATCCGTTAGTACAAATAATACCAGTGATGATTTACAGAATATGAATAAAAATACCATCGGAAATAGCAACCAGGCATCAAAGCCAAGTGATGCTAGACAACGGAAGAAGGGTAATCGAGTTACAAGGCTATCGACAAATGATGTTCCCCAAGATTCTATTCCTCAAAGTCACTCCGAGCAAAAACGAGAGCAATATCAGCCATTAGTACAGTTGCTGGAACGTTTGCCCTGGGCTTTAACGCTGCAAACTAATAATGGGGAAGTTGTCACGCGAAATCCGGCTTGGTGGAAGCAATTGGGGATGTTAAAAGACCCAGAAGGAGTTCGCCGAGAAGTTGAAGCAATTTTATCACCAAAAGCTTTTAGCGAAAAGCGATCGCTATTCGGTTCCCTGGGAACATCGCCTGTTGGAGTCAGCACAATTAGCAGCGAAATGGAGAAAAATTTACCTTTTCTTTCTATTCCTGGCTCAAGTACCAATTTCGGTTCGGGAATGGAGGAAGATACAACCGAATCAAATCTGGGAGGAAGCTGCTTTTTTAATGACGAATTGGGAACTTGCACTTGTGTGGTAGAATTCCAAACTGGTCAGGAACGGGTTTGGCAGTTTGCCAAAATCCCCTTAGATAGTACTGAGTGGCAAGTAATTCATGATTTGTGGTTGATACTGGCAACTGATGTCACCGATGTTCAGCTACTTAGTAAGGAGTTAGCTGCTAAAAATGCCGATTTGATTCAATTAAATCGCTTAAAAGATGAATTTTTAGCTTGCATTAGTCATGAGTTGAAAACACCACTAACAGCCGTTTTAGGATTATCGCGGTTATTGGTTGACCAGCAATTAGGAGAATTAAACGAACGTCAAGCTAGATATGCAGGATTGACTAGCCGTAAAATTCTTAATGGAGTATTAACAATTACTTCTGCATTTTCTTTCTCAGACTTTTTTTGT
>NZ_NTFS01000318.1 GCF_002289455.1 Brunnivagina elsteri CCALA 953 | reverse complement strand
TATTTTCTGATTTAGTGGACGACACAGAAACTGTATGAACCAAAATAGCCTAAAAAGGCACAAAGTCAACAGCCTAGGCTGTGCCTCCGTCAAAGTTTTCAAGAACCGGCAAAGTCCTTTCGGACAGCTATAGGAGCTTTAATAATCAAGGAAAGATTGGGACTAAGTGATAGAGAGACAGTAGAGCAAATAAGAGAAAATCCTTATTTACAGTACTTTATAGGGTTGAATAAGTATAGTAATGAAGCACCATTTGAAGCATCAATGCTCGTTCATTTTAGACAGAGAATAGATATTGGATTAGTTAATAGAATGAATCGAAGTATGGTAAAAAATAGTCGAGAGGAAGAAAGTGAAGAAGCAACTGCAAAAAAGTTAATTGAACAAAATAATCTATCAAAACAATCTACTATGCTGACATTCCCAACTTCATTATCTTTAAGCAGCTATTGGCAAGATTCATTTCTTTTAAAGCAGCATCTTCAGGAATTTCTGGATTTAGATTCCGAAACCCTAGAAGCAAAATTAGCTGTTGGTCAACAACAGATGGCAGAATTAGGTCATAAAGATTTTGATTGGGAAAAAGCAACTGCGTTTTATAGTGACAAGGTTGGAGAGGTTTATTTATTTGACTTAGGTGCATGGCATCTTACTAGCCGCGACTACATCGGTGATATGCTAAAACTAATTGCCGATCATGCCCAAGGTCGAGTTTTAGATTTTGGTGGTGGAATTGGAACCCATGCGATTGGTGCTGCCCTTTGTCCACAAGTCGAACAGGTAGTATACTGCGATGTTAATCCCATTAGTTGTGACTTTTTTCGTTATCGAGTCAAACAGATGGGACTAGAACAAAAAATTGTTTGTTATCAAGAAATACCACAAAATGAGACGTTTGACACAATCTTGTGTTTCGATGTTTTAGAACATTTACCAAATCCCAGTCAGCAGTTACTCAAATTCGATCAAGCTTTAGAACCACAGGGTAAAGTAATTCTCAACTGGTATTTTTCCAAAGGTATAAATCAGGAATTTCCCTTTCATCTAGATGATCCGCAAATTATCAACGGTTTTTTCCGCACTCTGCAAGCTAATTTCCTCGAAGTTTTTCATACTTACAACATTACAACCCGTTGTTACCACAAATGGAGTGCGTGAAATCATTAGTCATATCTAGAAGGGAACCCCAAATTACTTGCACGTCTTTTACTAGAGGGTTTAGACGGTTTAAAACCAGTGGCAGTAAATAAAGCAGAAACGCGATCGCTCGCATCAGTTCGTACTTTACCATTTTTTTCTAGCACTGCCACCTCAAACACACATCGCATCGAAATTGCTTGTAATGCTTGCTGATTAACGGGAGGATTGGCTAATTTACCTTGAACGCATTCGCGAATTTGTCCAACAAGTTCTTTCCCCAAATCTGCTGATGGTTTATTAGTTGCTAATGTCGTTTGACTGGTAGCAGGTAGCAATAAAGCAAAATATCCTGTTGCTAACAATCCTCCTGCGATAACTTTGGTAAGCTTCGCTAACGCAATACCCAAATATCGCTGACGATGCTGGGTTTGGATTTTATCCTTTTGACTTAGATACTGAAAAAAATTTATTTTAGGTTTAATATTCATCAAAAGAAATAATAAAGCAATTTACGGATGCTGTAATTGTTGTAACGTTTTAACTCTTCAACTGCAAGAGTAATTTTTCCGCAATCTACTGTTCGTCTTTTTCGTCTCTTTGTATTATTCGCAAAAATATCCCCGATTTTTTACAAAATTCAGGGATACAAAAGTCGATATTCTCAATAATTGATATGCGATCGCATAGGAACACCAAGAAATAAATTCTCCACATTGTTGTAGGGGTGGGGTGAGTCCACTTGGCGGTGTCGGTTTCCGTCCCCGAAGTTTGCTCAACGCGGGGAACCCGCGCACGCAACTTCTCTTCGTCAAAGTGGCGTTGGCGAAGCCTGCGCTTTGCGCTTACCTGAAAGGTCTCCCCACCCTTCGCGTGATAGTGTTGGTAAGTATATGATTTGAAAATTTTATTTCCTGGAAGTCTCTAAGCTAGAGTTCTTCTCTGCCTTGATAAAGCTAGTTCACCAGGTGGATAAACACCATTTTCGGTAATAATAGCCGTAATTAGATCGGCAGGGGTAACATCAAATGATGGATTGTAATATTCCACCCCACTAGCTGGTGTCAGCATCGTATCGCCAACTTGGTACATTTCCATAGGGTCACGCTCTTCAATGGGTATTCCGCTACCATCTGCTAATTCAAAATCAATCGTCGAAATTGGTGCAGCAACGAAAAACGGCACATTATGAGCTTGAGATACTAGTGCTAAACTATACGTCCCGATTTTATTTGCAGCATCGCCATTTGCGGCAATGCGATCGGCACCAACCACTACAGCGTGAATTAACCCCTGCTTCATGCAGTGCGCCGCCATACTATCGGTAATTAATGTTACTGGAATCCCTTCTTGGGCACATTCCCATGTCGTCAATTTTGCCCCTTGCAATCTCGGACGGGTTTCATCAGCAAACAGCTTGTTTAATCGACCTTCACGCCATGCCGATCGCACTACACCCAAAGCTGTACCATAACCACCAGTAGCAAGCGCTCCAGCATTACAATGTGTCAGCAATGTAAGTTTTTCCGGGTTGGCTGGTAATGCTTTTAAACCATTATCGCCAATTGCCCGACAGGTTTGTAAATCTTCAATTTGGATATCTTGGGCAGTTTGTAGCAATACTTTTCTCAGGTCTTCCACTGTCCCTAAAGTCTCATAAGCAACCTTGAGGGTACGTGATATTGCCCAGAAGAGATTAACCGCAGTAGGACGGGTTGCTCTTAACATTTCAGCGACTTTTTCTAATTGTTGTAAGAAGCGATCGCGGTTATCGGTTTCAATTTCCCTCGCACCAAGATACATTCCATAGGCAGCAGCAATACCAATCGCTGGGGCTCCTCGGACAATCATTGTTTTAATTGCCCGTGCCATATCTTCACTGCGGTGAATTTCTACAAATGCATACTCGTTGGGTATGCGGGTTTGGTCAATCAGCGATACAGCATTATTATGCCAAATAACGGGATAAACTTGATTGTTAGCAGGATTCATAGCAAAGATTGGAATTGAGAATTGGGAATTGAGAATTGAGAATTGAGAATTGAGAATTGGGCAATGGGAATTGGGAATTGGGCAATGGGAATACTTACATTTTATGACACCATGCTCTATGCCCCATGCCCCATGCCCAACTCATTAACTAACTACAGACAATTGCTGGGCAAAATAAGCCTGCATAATGGTATTTGCCATTTGCGAACTTGTTAAACCTAATTCTGCCTTAGATTGTTCTGGTTCGGCATGTTCCACTAGAATATCTGGCACACCAATCCGCTTAACTGGAACGACAATATCCGCATCAAGTAAAGCTTCAGCAACAGCAGAACCAAAACCACCCATGAGACAACCTTCTTCGAGGGTGACGACACGACCGATTTGCTTTGCTAACGGTAAAATTAGCTCGGTGTCTAATGGTTTAGCAAAGCGAGCATTGATTACGGTTGCTTCAATACCGTGTTCGCTGAGAACTTCGGCTGTTTGCATAGCGGAGTAGACCATTGTACCGTAAGCGACCAATAAAACATCATCGCCATTGCGAATGATTTCACCCTTGCCAATTTCCAAAGCTTCCCAACCTTCTTCCATCAAGGGTACTCCTTGACCGCTACCACGAGGAAAACGCATTGCGATCGCGCCTTTGGTATACTCAACTCCGGTAACAATCATCCGTTGCATTTCGGCTTCGTCTTTGGGTGCCATCAGCACCATATTGGGTATGCAGCGCAAATAAGCTATGTCGTACATCCCTTGGTGGGTAGGACCATCTGAACCCACAATTCCAGCCCGATCTAAACAGAAGAAAACGGGTAATTTTTGGATGCAGACATCATGGATAATTTGGTCAAATGCCCGTTGCAGAAAGGTGGAATAAATACAGCATACCGGACGCATTCCTTCGCAAGCAAGTCCCCCAGCTAAGGTGACAGCGTGCTGTTCGGCAATCCCAACATCTATATACTGATTCGGTAATTTTTGCTGAAGTTTATCTAATCCCGTTCCCGTTGCCATTGCCGCAGTAATCCCGATAATTTTCGGATTTTGTTCGGCAAGTTTGACTAAGGTATGGGCAAATACTTTCGCATATGCAGGTGGTTTGGGTTTATTCGAGGGAATTGCTTTCCCTGTAGTCAAGTTGAATGGTGTTTGGGCATGATATCCAACTTGGTCTTTTTCGGCAATTTCGTAACCCTTACCTTTGGTAGTGGAAACATGCACCAAAACTGGTCCTGGTATCTGATGGGCTTGTTGGAAGGTAGCAATTAACTCTTCCAAATTGTGCCCATCTACTGGTCCCATGTAGGTAAAGCCCAATTCTTCAAACACTGCTCCAACTTTAGGCACAGCCAAACGCTTCATCCCTTCTTTAATCCGTCCGAGTTCGGGAGACAGGGATTCACCCACAAAAGGTAAATTCTTGACTTGTTCCTCAAAGTTGTCGGTAATAAACTGCATCGGTGGTGAAAGACGCATTTTATTCAAATAGCGAGGAATTGCACCCACATTGGGAGATATTGACATCTCGTTGTCGTTGAGAACCACTAATAAGTTGGTTTTAGGCATATGTCCAGCATGGTTAATTGCTTCGAGTGCCATTCCACCTGTCAACGCACCGTCACCAATAATCGATGCAACTTTGAATTTCTCCCCCTTCGCATCTCTTGCCAGTGCCATACCCAAACCTGCGGAAATACTTGTGGAAGCATGTCCCGCACCAAAGTGGTCAAATTTATTTTCGCTGCGTTTCAGATAACCTGCGACACCATCCCTTTGTCGCAACGTATGAAAGTCGTTATAGCGTCCGGTAAGTAGTTTGTGAGGATAAGCTTGGTGTCCAACGTCCCAGATAACTTTATCGCGATCGAGGTCGAGTGTCTGATAAAGCCCAAGCGTTAATTCAACAACACCTAATCCCGGTCCCAAATGTCCGCCTATTGCTGCTACGGTTTGCAGATGTTTGTCGCGTATTTGACGAGCAATCTGTTGTAGTTGACGAATCGAGAGACCGTGCAACTGATTGGGGTGGGTGATTTCACTCAGATGCATACTATAAGGTTTTCCTCTCTAAGATTATTCTTTTTCTGATTTTCCCATGTCCAGGGCTGCTAGCAATATCAGTTACATTGCTGCTGTTTACAAAAAAAAATGTATTTTTTATTACTCAGTTTTTATCTTTGTCTGATACTTGTATCATTTTACTGATATCAGTTATCTCCTTGAATAATCTTAACTAATTAGTCATTTAACTGTGTAAAAACGTTTTACGTGTATTCAGTAATTTAAACAATTTACTAGTACTTATATTTACTTTTGCCAATATTTTCACTCATAAAAAAAAATATTAATAGTTTATTAAATTTTTAGTTTTTACTGACAAGTTTTGGTGTCCGGAAATAATGAGATACAAGCCCCGTCGTTCTACGACGGAAGAGTGTTAAAGATTCTGGTACAATACAATAAAGTCGCCATAGTCTTTTGTACAGTGGGTAAGTCTTACAATTCGCAGAATTTTAAAAATAAAAATTAGTGTTGTAGCTTTCTCAAAAAATAATCAAAGATATTGCGAAATACCCATCCATTCCAAGAATATTCAGGGAAAAGGAAAAATAATGGGACTTTATCCGAAAACAGCAATAATCTCAGTAGAGATGCGTTGAAACTACTGAGTAACATTTGAAACTGAGCCATTGACTTGTAACAAATAAATCTTTTAAGAGTGAAATAATACTCCCGATTGTAAGACTTCTTTTGTGTCAATGCTATGCCAAGCGGGCTTTTGCCAAATCGCGAATTAAAAGCAAACGTGAGTAAAGGTAAGCACTAACGATATTACTTTCTTCAGTATCGAGTAATCCTCTAAACTCTAACTGTCTTAGCAGTTGATGCACTAGTTCTGTATCGCTAAAACCGAGAAGGATATTTGTCTGAGTTTCTTCGACGATTGACCAAAGATGCCGCATTAATGAGGAATTTAGAGAACAAACTCGCGTCACACTTGCATCGGAACTCTTTGGGAATGTAGCTTTTGTTTTGTTTTCTATCATAATCCTGGTTTCGCAAATCTTAAGAGAATCTTAATTTATTAAAGTCCCTATTCGGTGGAAAATTTACATAACTTGACTAATTCGATGGAAGTCTATACAAATCGGGCGGTTTTAGGATTGGGAAAATTATCTTCTTGTTCTCAAGACAGTTTCGTCAGCAAACCTAAGAACTGCTTTGTTTTTGGTGTCAGCAGAGTGCGACGGTATGCGTCTGCGGCTTTTTTGATTGCTTCGGCTTGGGTCGGGTAGGGATGGATAACGTTGCTGAGTTTGCTTAAACCAATTTTATTAACGATTGCTGTGGTGATTTCCGAAATCATCTCGCCAGCGTGCCTCGCGACTATTGTAGCACCAAGTATCTCGTCCCGACCTTGGCGGTGAAGTATTTTAACAAAACCCTTTTCCTCTCCATCTGCGATCGCTCGATCTACAGTATTAAATGGAATCAGAATCGTATTTACATCTATACCTTGTGCTTGGGCTTGGCTTTCGTACATGCCGACATGGGCAATTTCTGGGTCAGTATAAGTCACCCAAGGCATAATTAAACTACTTAATTTTTGTTTACCAAAGCCAAACGGAGAAAAAAGAGTATTTTTAATCACAATCCGCGCAGCTGCATCTGCCGCATGGGTGAATTTCCAATCCATGCAAATATCTCCTGCGGCATATATCTGGGGGTTGGATGTTTGTAAAAAGTCATTGACAAATACACCTCTACGGGAGTCATATTCAACCCCCACAGCTTCTAAATTTAATCCTTCTATATTAGGTGTTCTGCCTGCACCTGCCAAAATTTCATCAACGGTTACTGAATCCCGCAGACCTTTACTATTAAAGTAAATTCGCTTGCCACCACTTACAGTTTCCACGTTTTCGATTTCGCTATTTAAAACCAAGCGAATATTTTCACGAATAAAAATATTTTGAAGTATTTCTGCCGCATCGGTATCTTCCTTATTCAAAATATGGGAACCGCGATGAAATAAAATTACCTCACATCCTAAACGTCCAAAAGCTTGTGCTAATTCCGCACCAATTGGACCACCACCAATTACTGCTAATCTTTGTGGTCTTTGTGTAAGGGAAAAAACTGTTTCATTTGTCAAATATCCCGCTTCTTCTATTCCTGAAATTGCCAGTTTTGAGGCTCTAGCACCAGTGGCAATTACAGCTTTTTTAAATCGTAGAGATTTACCAGCTACTTCTACAGTGTTTTTACTTGTGAAACCAGCACTACCAAGAAAAACATCAATACCCAACTTTTGAAACCTTTCCACAGAATCATGATGGCTAATACCAGCGCGTATCTTTCGCATCCGTTCCATCACTGAAGGAAAATCAACTTCAACAGAGTGGGGTAAAATTACACCAAAGTCCCGTGCTTGATACATTTCTCCAATTACACGCGCAGAACGGATAATGCACTTTGAAGGGACACAACCATAATTTAAGCAATCTCCACCCATCAGATGCTTTTCTACCAAAGCCACTTTCAATCCCACATCTAAACCCGCAGCACCAGCAGCTACAACTAATCCAGCAGTACCTGCACCAATTACCACTAAGTCATAATAATCTGCGGGTTCAGGGTTTACCCAATCGAATGGATGTACGTATGAAACCAGTCTTTGGTTATACTCATCCATTGGACGTACAGAAATTGGTTTAAATTCTGAATTAGACATATTAGTTATTGGTTACTGCTTACTGCTTACTGCTTACTGATTACTGATTACTGATTAC
>NZ_NTFS01000317.1 GCF_002289455.1 Brunnivagina elsteri CCALA 953 | reverse complement strand
TTCCCCTCCCCCCCTCTTCTCTCAACAAGTCCAGAAAATCGGATACTTTCAGGGTAAGACAGACTGTTTCGGTGGATGCGATCGCTGTTTCGCATGGTACACCACGAATAATACTGGTTGCACCAATTATTGCACCTGGTTCGAGTTTTTCTAATGTTTGTGGGGCAATTGCACCTGGAGGATATCCCAGTAACCGTGCTTGTCCATCGTAGAGAATCGCTATTCGTGCGGGCAGGTTTTCTTTGACGAGGATAGCTTGTCCCATTCGATAACGCAATGGTTCAAGTTTGTTGACAATTCCGTCAAGTACCGTCGAGTCCAGTTTGTCAAACGGTGCAATTTTAGCTAAAAACTCGTGGTAGATATTGATAGAAGTTGTCATACTCGGTTTGCGGTTTGTACCCGGCTACAGGATTAGCTTTTGCACTGAAATCAGGTAAATTTTCAGATGTTTTAGTGATGCTGGATATATATTTTTACGTAACATTTCCTGGTACAGCTTGGCTTTTACTGCCGAGAGATGACATCAGTGCTATTACGTAAAGCGTGTTAATAATTTTATAGTCTTATCTAATTTAATGAATCAGAAATCGGATAATTAACAGCTAACTACTAAGGGAATAAGAGTTTGGCTTTCGGAGGAGTTATCGTTATTAATTAGAGAAATTGGTGTATTTTTAATTTCTTCAGCCAACCATTGCTCAAATAAATGGTTAAGGAGAGTTGTTTTCATTGCATCGTCTAACTGTGCTGGGACGAAGGATTCTAAGCGTATAATCACATACCAGTTTTCTAATTTTATTGGTGGTAATACTTGTCCTGATTTAATTGTGGCTAATTTTTGAGCTATGGCAGGATGGGGCTGGGATATGGGTACTGGACCAATCAATCCACCTGTTTGTGCTTCCTGACCTTGCGAGTATTCTCTAGCGCAATCGGCAAATGTGGCATCACCATCTTGGATGCGGAAGAAGAGTTCTTGTGCAATTTCGCTACTTTCGGTACGGAGGAGGGAATATACAACCTTGTCGAGTTGGGGTTTGACTTGGAGAAAATATTGTTCGAGTTTGTTTTCCCAGGTTGCTTGTTTAAATTTTTCGAGTTTGAGTTCTTTTGTGGCTAGTTTTTCGAGTTGGGTTTGGGTGATGCAGAGTTGTTGTAGTGCTGCTGTTATGGCTTCTGGGGTGGTGAGTTTATTCTGCTGGTAGAATACTTGAATAGTAGCAGCATTTTCCTCTTCAGTAAGGGAGATGTTGCTGATTGCGCGATCGCAGATGATTTCACGTTGGAGTATTGCTAATAGTTTATGTCCAGCAAGTAAGTGGGGTAATTCTGATGGTGGTATTGTGCGATCGCCTATTTGGATTATGGAAGTCATTCTTTTTAAAAGTGGGGAAGTTGTCAGAGATTTTTACAAGTTTGCTTTCAGATCGTAGTTGACTTAAGTACTTATGGCAACAACAAGTATACGTATAAATAATGATAGTTCTACTTTCTAAATTTTTGGACAACTTGATTAAGTTACCAACAACAGTTATCTCTGGCTTTTATCTATCTTCTTTCTTATTAAAAAACTAAATCCTAAAGCTATACTCATGCCTAGAGCGCTTGCAGGTTCGGGGACACCTTGAGTCGCAGTATGTAGTTTAAAATTATCTATTAAAAAGCCAGAGTTGACTGTACCATCTCCAACATCAACCACACCTAATCCTAGAGTATAAGTTCCAGCTACTTGGAAATTATAAGTATAGCTTTGATATCCAGTTTCATTAGACAAGCGTGAAAAAGAGAACAGAGTAGGAGAAAAAGTATTTGCAAGCTTTTCTACATTAATAATGCTCAAAAAGGCAAAATCATTATAATCTTCGCTTTGAAAATCGTCACTGAGAAAATTCCAATCAAAGCTCAAACTATCTCCAGCATTAACTGTAATACTCTGTTTAATTGCGGAACCTTCGATAGCACCGAAACTGCTTAAATTACCCGCAGATAAACCCAAGAAAGTTTCTAAGTCAGCACCGTTAACACCTGTTGTATCCTGGAGTGTTTCTAAGACTGCTTGGTAATTTCCATTAGTAGGACTTACACCAAAATCTGAACCTTCTACTGTTGCTTGACCTCTTGTTTCCCAGTTAGTAAAATTACCTGTTTCAAAGCTACTATTTTGTATATTAAAAGCATAAACTGTTTCTGTGCTAGCCATTACTAAACTACCAGCAATAGCTAAAGCTAAACTTGAAAATTTCAGCATCGAATTTATATTCCTTGTTGGTGGTAAGAGAAATTTTCAAAAACTTCAGCACTCATGATAAATTTCTCAGGATGTAGGTAAAGGTTTTTTTTGAAATTAGAGGAATTTGCCTTTACCTAATACATTTGTAATTGACTTCCAAGGAAATTGTATAAATTTTTGCTCAAGTTTGGACAAAGAAATCGCTAGCTGACAAATTAGGCAATGTTTCTGCAAGGGTAGCAAATAGTCCACCACTGCCTAAACCAGCAGAGGTACTATTTTGGTTGTATATTAAGTTACCAGTTGCTGAGTTGTAAACAATTTTGGCGCTGCTACCTCCAGCAAGGGAAATTTCTTCTGTAACTGTGGCATTAATAGTAGCGAAGTCACTATTGCTAAGAGTCGTATTAATGACACCACTTAAAGCTGTGAAGGAGGATTTACTGAGGGCAATTTTATCGATTCCTTTGCTAAAGTCGGTAAGGGAATCTACTCCAAAAGCTGTGGAATTAAAGGCTGCACCGCTACCAAAGAGGAATTGATCAGCGCCATTGCCACCAGTCAGAATATCGTTTCCTGCACCGCCAACTAAGGTGTCATTTCCAGCACCACCGAGGAGAATATCATTGCCTCCTAAGCCTTTGAGGATGTTGTTACCACTATTACCTGTGATGGTGTTATCTAATTCGTTGCCTGTACCTGTGATATTACCAGTACCTGTTAAAAGTAAGTCTTCAACGTTGGTAGTTAGGGTGTGGTTGGCGGAAGATTTAACGGTATCTCTGCCTTCTCCTGCGGCTTCGACAACGACATCGCGGCTATTATCAACTATATAGGTGTCATCTCCAGTTCCACCAACTAGGCGATCGCTTCCGGCTCCACCGTCAATAATATCGTTACCTGCACCACCATTGACAGTATCATTCCCATCACCTGCGTTGATGTTATCGTTGCTATTAGTACCATTGATGGTTTCACTATTGGTAGTACCGTTGACGACATTGATGACGTTAAGGGTAAAGGTATCAGCAACGGTTGCTCCAGCAGTATCGGTGGCGGTAATGGTAAGGTTATAAGTACCGGAAGCAGTATCTGTGGGTGTGCCACTAAAGCTGCGGGTTACGGTGTCAAATGTCAGCCAAGTTGGTAATGTGTTACCGTTTTCTAATTTTGCTGAGTATGTTAGTGTATCGCCTGCATCAAAATCATTGAAGGTATTTGCGGGGAATGTGAAGTTGAAAGGTTGTCCTTCTGTGGCTGTTTGATCTGCGATCGCACTTCCCAATATCGGTGCATCATTAGTATTGGCGACTGTAATGGCGAAGGTGTCAGTTGCAGTTACACCAGCTTTATCTGTAGCTGTAATTTTGATGTTGAGGCTACCAACTTCGCTGTTTGTTGGTGTGCCGCTAAATGTGCGGGTGTTGGCATTGAAGGTTAACCAGCTTGGTAAAACCAGACCATTTTCTAATGTTGCGGTGTAGCTGAGGATATCGTCTGCATCTACGTCTATGAATGTGTTGGTGGGGATTGTAAAGGTAAAGATTGCATCTTCGGTTGCAGTTTGATCTGCGATCGCATTTCCCAATGTGGGTGCATCATTAGTATTGGCGACTGTGATGGCAAAGCTATCAGTTGCAGTTGCACCAGCTTTATCTGTGGCTGTAATTTTAATGTTGAGGCTACCAACTTCGCTGTTTGTTGGTGTGCCGCTAAATGTGCGGGTGGTGGCGTTGAAGGTTAACCAGCTTGGTAAAACCAGACCGTTTTCTAATGTTGCGGTGTAGCTGAGAATATCGCCTGCATCTACGTCTATGAATGTGTTGGTGGGGATTGTAAAGGTAAAGATTGCATCTTCGGTGGCAGTTTGATCTGCGATCGCATTCCCCAATATGGGTGCATTATTCAGTCGTTGGTTGCCAAAGTCAATATCGGTGGCGATTTGTCCAGCAGTGAGGGTGACTGTATGGGTTAATTTGACTGAACCACTTGGCAAGTAAAGCGGATCATTGCTGGAGTTGGAGTTGGGGTTGGAATTACCAGGATTTGGGGCTTGGCTGTTAAGGTTGAGGATTCCTTCTGCTAATGCTAACAGGTTGATGCGGGAATAATCTAAGCCAGTGTTGGTAACGTTGTCGTTTTCATCATCACCATCATTAATGAGGTCGCTGGTATTATTTAGGAGGGTGCGGAATTCAGTTAGGGTGAGTTCGCGTCCGAGTTTTTCTTGGGCAATTTGTTGTGCTAGTACCGCAATCCCGGAGATGAAGGGGGTTGCTTGGCTAGTTCCACCCATTGACTGTGTACCACCTGTAGCATTTGCACCTGTAATAAAGATACCAGGGGCAAAGACATCAAGGAGTGAGGGGTGGCGTTGGGAGAAACTAGCGATCGCATCTCCACCAGTTGTATAATCAGTTGCCCCACCACTAAAGGTTTTGTTAGTGCCAAAGCTATCTGCCCAAATAGCACCCACAGAGATGGTATTGGGGTCGGCGGCGGGGTAAGCTAGTCCGGGGTTGCTGTTGAATTGGTAGAAGTTGTTGCCTGCTGCGGCAGCGATGATAATATTTTGGGATGCGATCGCAGCTAATTCATCACCGATACCATAGCGGGCATTGGCTGTACTCCAGTTTTGGCTGTCTCCTACAGAAAGATTGACAGATGCGATGTTATATGTGTCTGCGTTTTGATTTACCCATTGTAGGGCGGCTTCTAAGTCGGAGAAGTAACCAGCACCGTTATCTTTAAAGACTTTCAGGGCGATGATGTTGGCATTGGGGGCGATGTTGGCGGCAATGCTGGCAATGTGAGAACCGTGTCCGTTTTTGTCGCTGGCGTTGTTGTCTTTGTCGGCGAAATCGTATTGGTAAATAATTTTATCAGCAATGCCATCATTATTATTATCTGCACCGAAGAAGGGATGATCTAAGTCAATGCCAGTATCGATGATGACGGTAGTGTAACCTTGACCTTTGATATTGGCAAAGCGGGTATCTGCTTGGAAATCATCCAGGTTAATTAAGTTAGTGGCTGTGGTGGCTTGGGTGTTGCTGGTGATGCTGAGGGGGTCACTGGGGGTGAAGATTTCCGCAGTGGATGCGGTGGTGGTGATGTTAATGACGGGGTAAGTTTGTTTCCAGCCATCTTGGACGACTTGGGCGACGTTATAATTACCGGGGCGGAGGTCGTTAAAGGTGTAAGTACCTTGAGAGTCGCTGAGGGTTGAAGTTTCACCTGTATCTAACAGGTTGTTATTGTTGGTGTCTAGGTAAACTGTCCAACTTGGCAGGGTAGGTTCGCCGTTGCCTTTGATACCGTCACCATTGATATCATTCCAGACAGTACCGCGAATTTCGACATCATTATCTTGAATGGCGACGTTAATATTAGGTAGGGTTAAACTGTTGTAGTTGTTGTCACTGCTACTGATGCTGTGAGTAATTGTAGCAGTATGGTTGCCTTCTGGGGTGGTGTCGTTAACTGCGGTAACGGTGATGGTTTGGGGAAGGTTCCAGTTAGCGGTGGTGAAGGTGAAGGTAGTTTTGTTAGTGGTAATTTGATTACCAACAGCAAGGTTAATGGTTACATCGGCAGTCGGTTGAGTTTTTAATACCAAACTATAGGTGTCTGCATTACCACCTTCTGTAACGGCTGTATTTCCTCCTGTTTGGGTTAAGGTAATGCCAGGGGTAGTTGGGGATGCAATGGTGAATGTGGCGGTTTTGGGTGCATCTCCGCTATTTCCGGCGTTGTCTTGGATGGTGGTAGCGTTAACCTGTAAGCTATAAGTGCCGGGGGTGTTGGTTAAGTCGCCTAACCCTTTAATGCGGTAGGTTGTGCCAGAGATATTTTCAACGGTTACGGTATTAGGAAGCGTTAGGGTTACACCGTCACGGGTGAGGGTGATGTCACTTTTATCGAAGGTGCTGAGGTTAATTTGTTCGGAGAATTGGACATCAATACTATTGACGGGGTTAGGGGTTGAGGTGGGAAGGTTGAGGAATTGGGTAATTGCGGGTTTAGTAACATCAGCAAATAGATTCAAAGCTGTTGTGGTGGTATTTCCAGCAGCATCGACAACTTGAATTTCTAATTCTCTAGCACCAGCGCCGGATAATTGTACAGCAGCATTAAAGCTGGTTCCGCTCACAGTTGCTTGTGCTAAAGATTGATTGAGATTTTTATCACGGACGTATACTTTTAATCCAGTTTCGTTCAGGGAACCTGTGATATTAATCGAGGTACTATTAACGCGAATTTGACCAGATGGATTTACAACTCCATTTGTAATTTGAATATTGGTTGCAGTATTGGGAGCAATTGTATCTAAAGTCCAAGTTTCTGTTAGGGAATTAGTGACAATATTGCCGTTAGTATCTTGAATTCCACTACCAACTACAGCCAAACTGTAATTTCCATCAGTAGATTGTAAGCCAGTTAAACCGTTGAGGCGATAGGTTGTGTCATTTACTTGAGTTAAATTGGTACTGCTTGTAATTAGATTTGTCGTGCCATCACGGGTAAGAATAATGTCGCTAAGGTCAAATGTTGTGGAATCAATCGCTTTGGAGAAAGCAATATCAAGGCTGGAAACTTTCGTATTTCTAGGACTGGTGACATCAGTAATTGATTGTAATTTAGGAGCATTGGTATTTAATGCCCAAGTAAAACCTTTAGCTCCAATCCCAGTATTACCATCTGTATCAGTTACACCCCTAGCATTAACTAAAAATGTGTATTCACCATCAACATTTGTTAAATCACCCAGGTTACTAATTTGGTAAGTAGTAGCATCAATTTGGATAATGTTGACGGTATTCTTAATTAAATCCCCACCACCATCGCGGTTGAGGAACAAGTCGTTAAAATCGAAGCTGCTGGGGTTAATTGCTTCAGTAAAGGTAACGGTAATGGGGTTATTAATCGAAGTGTTTAAACGGTTAGAAGTGAAACCAGTAAGACCAGCAACAGCAGGGCGATCGCCTGTAAATAACCAAGATTCGTTAACAATCCCTGTTCCAGAAAGTCCTTCAAAATCCTGCACTCCAGCCGCATTAACACTAAGTTGATATTGTCCCACATTGCCTGTAACAGCTTGCAGGTTGCCAATCCGATAAGTGTTACTATTTACCTGGGCGATGCTGAGATTGTTCGTATTTACAGCGATACCATCAAGGGTTAAGCTGATATCACTTCTATCAAAAGTAGCTGCTTTGATGGGTTCGGTAAAGACAACATCAATTGTATTAATAGGAGTGTTGCGGGGGTTGGGGTCAACGTCAACAATTTCCCGGACTTTAGGCGGTGTTTGGTCGCCTGTGGTGTAAGTTACAGTGTAGGTTTGGGTGCCTGCTGTGGTGTTGTTGTCAAGTAAATGTAAGATATTTTCGTAAATTGGACGACCTGTAGCGGGGAAAGTACGGTCTGTTTTCCAAACGTTATCTAAAACAACTTCTGTACCATCAGCACGGAGAACGCGCTTAACTTGAAATTGTCCGTCACCGGGGTCTAATAATCGCAGGTAACTCCATCCTGCTTCTACATTCGCGCTAACTTGAACTGTTAAATCTTCAAAAGTTGCGGTTCCGTCTGTGGTAGCGTTGGTGACTACTTTTACAGGTGCGGTGGGAGCAACGCGATTTGGTGAGGTGGGGCAAAAAAGGTATGATCGCTAAAAATTTTCTTCAGTACAAATTAACAATT
>NZ_NTFS01000316.1 GCF_002289455.1 Brunnivagina elsteri CCALA 953 | reverse complement strand
CATTTTTATTTATCTGTATAAATAATATTACTCCCTATCCTCACTCCTAATTTATAGCTGGAATAACTAGTAATTTTTTGCAAGTTTAGTATTGTATTCAATATACAGTGGCTAAATCTAACATCTTGTGATTTGGTCTAGGTCAATATATTGCAAGCCCTATGTATCTCACATCCGTATATATCCTGAACTCCAGCACTGAGAAATCACACGCTAATTCAGTATTGTCAATCAAATTGAAGGTCCCATAGATGTGGAAACGCCTACTCTGCAACAGTAAACTTAAAAGTATACTGATAATTTCCAACCTTCAAACGACTACCTTTATCCACATATAAGTTAATCGATAAAGCTGTAGTTCCCGCAGGTAAAGCCAAAGGAGCTTCATTAGATTTAGTCGAATCACCTGTTGCAGTTGTTACATTCGTGAACGTAGACACAGGTTTAAATTCTGGTCCACCGACTTGAATTGGTGCGGAAACAACTAATTTTGCAGGTTTATTGCAGGTAACATCCATTTTAATGGGGGAACCACCAAATGTATCCAAAGTTCCTAACTTACTGGGCATTACCCGACCTTCGGTGACTAATTGACCACCAGTCCCCTCCGAAAAACTACATACCTGGTTTGCATCGGATGGGACACCTACGGTAGGCTCTGCGATCGCACTTTTCAAACCAACTAGATGAGTTGTGATTATTAGTAGTAATAGAATTGGTTGCGATCGCGCCATTGTCTTGGTTTCCTCATGTTTTAAATATATGTATTTAGATATATAAAATTAGTAAATAGCACTGAATAATAATGACAATTTAAGATGAACTATTAATCGGGAGCAACAGTCAAAGTTACTTTAAATTCGTATTTTCCAGGAGAAATAGAACCACTGTTTTTCTTTGCTTCCATATTGACTTCCACGTCTATTGATTTAATATTCTCTTCGCTACCTATTATCTTTTGGCTGGGGTTTCCAGGATTAGAAATAGCTAATTTTAATTCTACATTATTTGCAGTCGCAGATAATTCTCCTTCTGAAGCAAAATCTGTTGTGCCACTAACAATATTTTGTTGTACAGGTTTAGAAATCGAAACAGTAGCTGAACCTTTACAATCTAAGCTGACAATTCCAGATTTTCCATCAGGAATCTTACTACTAAAAAGGGTATTGTTATTGGTCACTGCTAATTCCCCCTTGTCTACCTTCTCAATAGTGCAGCTACTTGTTACATCTACCTCCAAAGTTGGTTCTTCTGCATTAGCACTTTGAGCAAAGGTAATATTACTAACAAGTATGAAAACAGAGCCTAGCAACAGTTGATAAATTTTGTATGGATATCTGTGCATATCAGGAGTGTGTAGCCACTAGCGACGGTTATAGGTTAACTCCTATCTATAATCTTTGCTTTCAGTAATACCACGGATTTTATTGATGGTTTATTTAAATAAAGCGAGGATATAAGTCTTCATAAATTACTTAGTATAAGCACCGAGGTTTTAATTATTATAAAAAGCAATAATGGTAAGTTGATTTACCTTGCTATATCTCTTTTTTAAACTTAAGCTCATTAATTAAAAATCACTTTAAATAATTATGAAAATACTATCAAATAAGTCTTCTGATATATCATTTATTTCTGATGAAGAAAAAATATTGGCTACAGAAGCAAGTAAATTTATATCATCGGGATTAATTAATAAGAGAAGTATTATATTTGTTGACACTAGAGTTCCTGATTATCAAAGTCTGATAGCAAATATTCAACCAGGTACAGAGGTTGTAATTCTTGACCCTACAAAAGATGGAATCACTCAAATTACTGAGAGTTTATTGGGTAAACAATATGATTCGCTGCATATTGTTTCTCATGGTAGTGCTGGTAGTTTACAATTGGGGTCAAATTATTTAAATTCAGGTAATTTCAGTCAGTATGAGAGTCAGTTAAAGCTGTGGAAAACATCGCTGACGGAAGAAGCGGATATTTTGCTGTATGGTTGCGATGTGGCAGCAGGGGAAGTAGGTGTTACTTTTGTGCAACAGTTGAGTCAGATGACGGGTGCAGATGTAGCTGCATCGAATGATTTGACGGGGAATGCGGCATTGGGCGGTGATTGGGATTTGGAGGTGAAGACGGGAAGTATTGAGTCTTCTTTGGCGTTTTCTAATCAGCAGCTACAAACTTACAACTCAACTTTAAATACTCCCCTTTCTGTAATTATCAACGAATGGTCACAAGGGAATGGTGGTAATAAAGAATGGGTGGAGTTACTTGTTACTACTACAGTTGATATGCGAGGTTGGACACTTGGAGATACAGCAGTCACTCCTTACACAACTTTCAGTAATGATTCAACTTGGGCAAATGTGGCAGCTGGTACGATTATTGTTATCTACAATGGCAATACTAATGAAAGGGATGATATCTTACCTGCTGATGACCTGTCAGTTGGTAGCGATCGCAGAATTATCGTAGCTCATAATAACACTAACCTGTTTACTACAGGGACTTGGGGAGGTTTTGCTAACGGCACTAATACAGACAATCCGATTTTAAAAAACAGTTCCGGTACAGTTGTCCATGATTGGGATAAGTCTGATAACTCAGGATTTACTGCGACTGCTCTCAGACCAGGATTCAACCAAGCGGTTTCTTACATAGCTAGCTCTATTGGTGGTGTAGATACTGCATCTAGCTATGCTCGCACAAGTGTCACCGCGAATACTGCAACAAGCGGAAACCCAAATGGTGGAACACCAGGTGCTGCAAATAATGAAAACAATACCGACTTAATAAATACGTTGCGTGGTGTAGTTAAAGTTGTTAGCACACCACAGGTGACGATTAATAATCCATCACCTATCGCTAATGGGTTATTCGGTTCATCGCTAGCATCAAATGGTTCCGAAATTTTAATTGGTTCTCCCGGTACTGAAACTGCTACCGTCAATGGAGATAAATATAAAGGAAATGCTTATTCATTCAATACAAGCGGTAGTCTACAAAGAACTTTTTCCAATCCTTCAACCCAAACAACCACCCAAGGTTCTAACGAAACATTCGGTTTTGCCGTAGCGATAAACACGGTTTCGGGTAGTACCTACTACACAATTAGCGCTCCTCACTACGATGAGTCTACCTGGGTTCAGGATGCTGGGAGAGTTTACAGGTACGATAGTAGTTCAACTCCTCAACAAACGTTGGATAATTCCGTTACTAATGATGATAGTGAATTTGGTGCTGCTGTAGTAATTTTGAGTGATGGTACAGTTGTTGTTGGTGCGCCAGAAAAAGGTAAAACCACGGCAACAGACAATGCTGGACAAATAAGACTCTTTGATAGCAGTGGTCAATTGATACGAGATGTTGTTTATCCAGTAACAAGTTATGTTCAGGATGCTCGATTTGGTACATCACTTGCTGCTGCTGGTAACGATATTATTGTTGGCGCTCCAGGTTTTGCTACTAGTATTTTAAGTGCAACTACTGGACAAGCATATCGATACAAAAAAGATGGAACGCTGAATCAGACGTTCACCAACCCAAATGGATCGGCTTTTGATTTCTTCGGTATTTCTGTAGCATCCAATAGTGATGGAACCCGTGTACTAATTGGCGCACCAGGCGAAGATATTGGTACGGATAATGCCGGGGTTGTTTATTTGTATGACACGACAACTACAGCACCTACGCTTTTACGCACTTTCACAAACCCAGATATAACCAATCGGGGCTTTGGTAGCTCTGTTGCATTCATTGGTGATGATATCGTAATTGGCGCACCTACCAATTTTAATATTGATGTACTTGCTGGATCAGTTACTCCCGTTCCCGATCGCGGTGCTGTTTATTTTTATGATGGAGAACCAGGATTTTCGACCTATACTTTGAGCAAAATCTTTCAAAATCCCGGCACTGGGAACGATGGTTTTGGTTCGGCAATGACAAAGATAAATGATTACCGAGTTGCGATCGCGGCACCTTATGCTGATAGTGCAAATACAGATGCCGGAGCTGCATATATATTCAAGCTGAGTAATGCAACACCCACTGCTGCAAACAAAGCTGTGACAGTTGACGAAGATTTTACTTATATATTCAGCACATCAGATTTTAATTTTGCTGACGTAGATGGTGATACTTTACAAAAGATACAGATTACTAGTTTAGTAACCGTAGGCAGTTTGTTGTTGGATGATGTTGCAGTCAACTTAAACCAGGAAATCAATACTGTTGATATTGTTGCTGGAAAATTAAAGTTTACACCAGTTGCTAATGCAAACGGCTTAAATTACGCAAATTTTAGCTTTAAAGTTGGCGATGGTGAAGTTTTCAGCAGTTCTAATTCTGTCATGAGTGTTAATGTCAACGCTGTTAATGATGCACCTACATTTTCTATTGGGGGAAATCAAAGCGTAAGGACAATCTCTGGTCAAACAGTTACAAAAATTATTCAAGGCTGGGCAAATAACTTTGATTCTGGGGCAGCGAACGAAACACAAACAAATAGTGGGTATACAGTTAGCCTAGTCAACTCATCAGATTCTAATTTCTTTACCATAGCTCCAATAATTGCTCCAAATGGTGACTTAACTTATACTTTGGCTAACAATATTACTGGTACTGGTAGTAAAACCATAGGTTTTCAAGTCACGGCTCAAGATAGTGGGGGTGCAATTTCAGCAGCTAAAAACTTTAAAATAACAGTTACTAGTGGTGCTATCAACTTTGTCACAACCGACCCAACAAATAATAATATCGTGTCTGCGACCACCAATACTGATACTCTAATGGGAACAGATGGGAGCGATCGCATTGATGGTTTAGCTGGTAATGATAAGATTTACGGCGGTTTGGGTAATGACCGAATTATTGGTGGAGATGGTGATGATATTCTCTACGGTGATTTAGATTTAGCAACCAAGCCAAGTTATGCTTCGCTGACTACGAATAACTTTACGTTTGATGACATTATTCAAGGTAATGCTGGCAATGACACCATCTACGGTGGTTGGGGTAAGGATACGTTGTATGGAAATGATGGGGATGACATCATTTGGGGTGGTGATGGGAATGATACGATGTGGGGTGTTGCTGGTAAAGATACTTTTGTTTTGAATGGAACTGACACAGGTACAGATACCATTCAAGATTTTACACTTGGGGAAGATAAGTTTGGTTGTGCTGGTGGTTTGCTCCCTGCTTCCCTCGTATTGACGCAGCAAGGTAGCGATACTTTAATTGAAGCTGGAACTCTAAGTTTAGCGGTTGTGAAAAATATGACTGCTGCTAGTCTGAAGAATTCTGATAGTTTCCGCCTAATGTAGTGATGAAGGTTGGGGTAAGGAGCGATCGCAATATTGTAAAAATAGTTAAAAATTGAGGTTTTTAAGCCTCTCCCCTTGGCAAGGGGAGAGGTTTGGAGAGGGGTTCTATATTAACATGAAGAGGTATAAAATAACCCCGCCGCCTGTGGCACCTCCCCTTGCTAAGGGGAGGTTGGGAGGCGTCGAAGTAATATGTGACTTCATAAATAATTGGTATGACTACTTAAAATATCGCTTTATTTCTTCTCTTCTTCTTTTGGCAAAACACTCTGAGTTACACTCGCTTTCAATGCTCGAAATTCCTCGTTTTCCGCTTGCTGTAAGTTCAATTCCTTCAATCCTTCCGATGAACTATCCAATTCCAAGTTCATCCCATTCACTGCTTTGCCATTAATCAACAGGTTATATGCTCCCTGTTGCAGACGCTCTAAATAATACACTCCCGCACCATTCGTCACCGAAAATAACCGCTTTTTCCCATCACTTGTGACTGCTTCTACCCTAGCACCATTGATGGGTTCCCCTTTGTTGTTGGTGATGACTCCAGAAACTGCGTAAGCACGGGTTAATGGTAGTAATACGGGAGTGTAGGAACCTGCATTAATATCGACTGCGTAGGCATCGGTTGCCGCTTGCCAATCGAGGGGGAAACCTGCGGGGTCTAAATCGAGACGATAACTTCCTGGATTCAATCGTACCAAAACGCGATCGCTTTGCATGTCTGCTCGCAGTGATTTTAATGGTCGGTTGTTAATTATTACCAGTGAGTTGGCATCTTCAGTATATATTTTCTCCCCTGAATCCCGTTTACCGTTGTTGTTTGCATCCAAGAAGGGCTGGATTAACATTCCTCCTTGGGTTCGGTAATAGCTGGTACGTCTATCTCCGGCACTAATTCCTCCTTGTAAACCCAAGCTGGAAACTAGGTCAATGTTGAAGGTTGATTGGTCGGAGGTTACGGATACTCCTTGGTATCGAGCGCGTAATAATATGCCGGGTAATACTGTGGTAGTTACTGAGGCGATTGGTCCCGCACCTTGGGAACCTATGCCATAGCCGAGTTGAGTTTCCCATTGATAGTTACCATCTACAGCCCGTTGTCCGGAACGATACTGCCAACCCAATGTCAGGAGATTGCTGTTGAGGTTTTGACTGCGGGTTTCGTAGTTGAGGAGGAGGGAATTTCCCGAACCAATGGAGGATTTGGAGGATAAACCGTAGGTAAATTCGGAAAGGGTTCCGACTTCGTTACCAAGTTGACGCAGTTCGAGTCTACCGAGACGTTGGAGTAGGTTCCAACGAAAGCGGTTTTCGGTGTCTAAACCCAAACGAGCAAAGGTGTAGGAATTTCTGCCACTGATATTAAATTGTAGTCCTCCACCTGTACCAAAACGGCTGTCTGTGTTGGCAAATAGGGAAACTCCCCGGAGGATATTCCAGTTTGCATTGAGTCTGCTGGAAAAGCGATCGCTAAAAAAGGAAAGGTTAAAGTTTTGCGATGGATCGAAGCGAATATCGGCAACGGTATCGATGTTTTTGCCAAGCAAGCTGGAAACTGAGACTTGCAAAGGGATATTTGCTGGACGGTAGAATAATTCGGTTAATCCTTTGAAGGAATCGTCGTAAACTCCCCCAACTCCCAGGGTTAAATCTTGGGATATACCCCAACGTTGTGCGACTCCACCACGAAAATTGGAGAAATCACCAATTAAATTATTATTACTCCGAAATTCTCTCCCGAAACCACCGGAAGCTACGAAAGCTGATGCTCCTGCGGGGATTTGTCCTGGGGTTGCGGTGTAACTTGCGTCGCGAATTTCTGGTTGTGCTGTTAATCTTCCTTCGGGATAGAGGAAGATACGATAACTACTGTTGAGATATCCATCTTCATTTTGAACATTATCAAAGCGGTAAATTCCTGAAGAATCCACCAACACTTCCCCAGCTACTTCATCTCCAAATTTTTCCACCAATCTAACTAAGGTTCCTGGTTCTGTTCTTCCCGATATAGTGCGTCCAATTTGACCTGATTGTAATCTTTGTCTTGGGTCGGTGGAACCTGCACTGAGGGAATATTCGGGAGGAGTGAATTTTTGTCTTTGGATATAGGTAAAACCCCAATAATCGCCATTTGTGGCTTGATTACGCCAAAATGTCGGATGGGAACCGACAAAGTAATCTTGTTTGGGAGTTTGTCGGAGAAATTGCGCTTCTGAGATTTTCCAACTCGAAGAATTTTGGAACTCTGGTTGTTGAGTACGTAAATACCAGGAACCACCGAAAGCAGAACCCACAGCTTGAAAATCACCTTGGGAATTAGTAGAATTATTTTCACCACCAGTAAAATTTAGCCTCTGTTCTACCGCAGCTAAACTTAAACCTGTCGATTGTAAACGTGGTAAACCCTCCAAAATCACAGGTTGTTCCTTACGTCTACCCCTTTGCCTAGATTGATTTAACCAAGGAACATCAAATGCGATCGCATATTCGTTAATTTCAAATTTTGCTCCGACTCCAAATAGCTTTTTGATATCTTGAATGGAAAAATTTGGAGATGAAGTAGCTGGGGAAGTGTTGGTGGATTCTTCAGGAATTTACCGCTTTGATAATGTTCAA
>NZ_NTFS01000315.1 GCF_002289455.1 Brunnivagina elsteri CCALA 953 | reverse complement strand
TATTTATACTGGTCAGAATGACAAATATCAACTGTCATGCTAACAAAGGTACGTTCCACGTTCCCGCAGGGTAGCATCTCAAACTTTGCCGTAGTTGAGTTGAGAAATTAATTCGTGCGATATCCTAGAGTTATTAAGCTCCGCTTATCGCACTTGAATTTTCAACTAACGAGCTAATTCCATTTTCTGGATAACTTGCTCTTGCTTCGTTTTTCCGCAAGGTTCGGCACTTTGACAATCGTTGACATTTGCTAATCCATATGTCAAATTTACTTTTTTATTTAAGTAGGCTTTTTCCTGTCCACAAATGCCAAAGTCAGCACCAAGTTCGTGCTGTTTACCTTTGTCGTCAACAAGAGATACGTAACAGAGCAAATCACCATTTGTGATTTTTTTGACTGTGCCAGTTTTCGGTAAGTTTGTACTTGTCGCAGCTTTATTTCCAATAACTTCCATTTTGGAAACCAGATTTACTCTTTGTGACTTGTTGCAAGGTACTCTACCCTGACATTGTGGACTATCGATATTTGTTAATTTATAAGTTAAACGGACTTTTTTATTCAAGTAAGTTTTCTCTTGCCCGCAAAAGCTAAAATCTCCATAAAGATTATGGGATTTACCTTTATCGTCAACAAGAGTCACATAACACGCTAAGTCTCCTTGGACAAGTTTTTTAACCGTTCCAACTGTTGGTAGTGGGGATTTCTTTTTACCTGCTTTGACAGAAGCTGATGTCGCGATCGCACTAGTTGTTTTTACAGTTGCGATCGCGGAATTGATTGAGGTTACGAACATCAAGGAACAGGCAGTGGAAGCGATAATTGGGATTAAATTCTTCATCGGTATATACTTGTTATTTGGTATTAAAAATCTACACTTAAGTAGACTAAGGCAAAAATGCAGATTGAAATCTTGTTTTTTTATTAACAATGTATCCCTATTGACATTTTAGTGCGAGAAATATTTCGGCAACATCCTCCCAATCTGCCATTTCAAACCCACGAATCGCGACATTAGTCATTGTACGGTATCGCCCTGTGACAACATTTATGGATTCCACCCTACAAGATTATCTATTAACAAATTTATAAAACCTGATAGTTATATTTGCGGAATTGACTCTCTAGAGAGTGATTCTAAATACAGATACACAGAATACAAATAAATTGAACATTACTAGGAGAAAAATATGAATGCTGCTTCTACTGTGCTTAAAGAAGGTTCTAGAGGGCAGGAAGTTGTCAAGCTACAAGAAGGCTTGAAAAAACTTAATTTTTATTCTGGTGCGATTGATGGAATTTTTGGAGTTGGAACTAAAGATGCTGTAATTAAATTTCAACGCTCTCAAGGATTAGCTGCTGATGGAATTGTCGGAGCAAAAACTCTGTCTAAATTAAATGAAATACTAGGTAATAATATGTCTGAAAATAAATGGAGTAAAATGACTCCGCAACAAGAAATCGATGAAATTAAATCATTAATTAATAGTCGTATGGGAGTAGCTGCACTCAATCAAGCTGCGCTAGAAGGCTTTGTTGGTTTTAATTGTACTCGCAGATATTATATTAATAATAAATTTGGTGGTCTTCAAACCTTGATGAGGCTTAACGGCGGCTCCGGAGGTGTTTCTACTGCCATTGGTTATGAGGAAATTCGAGTTACATTTAACCGTTTTGAAAGCAATATCGAAAATTTTGAAATTGAGCGTGTTTCCTCGGAAATAGGCGCTCCAAAATTTGAATTACCAGACTAATTATTATTAGAATCCCCCAGGATAATATCCATATTTTGGGGGAGGGAACAAAAAGTTTTTATACTTCAGTTTTTAATCATAATTTCTGCATAATTTATTTCCGATTCCTGCAAGTTTATTCTTGAAGCTGTGCGACTTTACCACTAAACTACCAGCGCATCATCAAAGTAATTTTTACCAATTTAAATTCATTTAAAAAATTATTGAAAAATCTGCAATACGACAATTACTTGATTAAGTTCCATTGTCTACCATCCATGTAACATTAATCGTCGCTTTCTATTCTCTTCACTATTCTTGATTGTGTCTAATGCAACACCATTGCAAATTAAGTAAAATACAAGTATAAATATTTGCATACTCCTGCATTGACATTACGAATCATCTCAAAAATCCAGTATTTATACTTCGGAGAAGACAAAAAGGTGAGTGTATAAAAATTTCATAGACGCGATAAGCAAAGCTTAATGCCAAAGGCATACGCATCACATCAATCAGCAAATACGATAAAATCTTCTCGCATTATCCTCGAAATTTGTCCAATTTCTTAACCCAAAAATACCCTTAATGTGGCAATCTGGGAAACAGAAGACTTAAAAATCGATATTTTCGCTACAGAAATTTACCTAACAAGGTTATGCAAACCCTGCCCACTCCTACTACTAATACTGCATCAAGTCAACCTACTTTTGACACCACAATCAAAAGACGCAAAACTCGTCCCGTGAAAGTTGGTGACATCACCATCGGAGGTGGATACCCCGTGGTTGTGCAATCGATGATTAATGAAGATACCCTTGATATCAACGGTTCTGTTGCCGGAATTCGTCGCTTGCACGAGATTGGCTGCGAAATCGTTCGCGTTACTGTGCCTAGTCTCGCACATGCCAAAGCTTTGGCTGAAATCAAACAGAAATTAAAGCAAACCTACAAAGACGTGCCCATCGTCGCTGACGTACATCACAACGGCATGAAAATTGCCTTGGAAGTTGCCAAGCATATCGAAAAAGTACGTATTAATCCCGGTTTGTATGTATTTGAAAAACCTAACACTACCCGTACCGAATATACTCCAGCAGAATTTGCAGAAATTGGCGAAAAAATCCGCGAAACCCTCGAACCATTAGTAATTTCCTTGCGTGACCAAGGAAAAGCTCTGCGTATCGGCGTAAATCATGGTTCACTTGCCGAAAGAATGCTATTTACTTACGGTGACACCCCCCAAGGGATGGTAGAATCGGCTTTAGAATTTATTCGTATTTGTGAATCCCTCGACTTTCACAATATTGTGATTTCAATGAAAGCATCGCGGGTTCCTGTGATGATTGCAGCATATCGCTTGATGGCGAAAAGGATGGACGATTTGGGGATGGATTACCCCTTACATTTGGGTGTAACGGAAGCTGGTGATGGTGAATATGGACGGATCAAGTCTACTGCCGGAATCGCGACGTTACTTACCGATGGTATTGGCGATACAATCCGCGTCTCCCTAACCGAAGCCCCAGAAAAAGAAATTCCCGTCTGCTACAGCATTTTACAGGCTTTGGGGCTGCGGAAAACAATGGTTGAATATGTAGCCTGTCCATCCTGTGGACGTACTTTATTTAACCTTGAGGAAGTACTACACAAAGTTAGGGAAGCGACCAAACACTTGACAGGATTGGATATTGCTGTTATGGGTTGCATCGTTAATGGTCCCGGTGAAATGGCAGATGCTGACTATGGTTATGTAGGTAAAACACCTGGTTACATTTCGCTGTATCGGGGTAGGGAAGAAATTAAAAAGGTTCCTGAAGATAAAGGAGTTGAGGAATTAATTAGTTTGATTAAAGCCGATGAACGCTGGGTAGAACCAGAATCGGAAAACTCCATATCCAGTCCCCTCCCCTGATTCATGGCTACCCTGTACACACAAGTACTCGAATTGCCCGAAATAAAAGAACCCCACCCTAACCCTCCCCTTATTAAGGGGAGGGAACTAGATTTTTCTGTTTCCCCCCTTATAAAGGGGGGTTAGGGGCAGGGCTGATTCATCCCCTAAAACACTTAAAAAATCAAGGGTTCTAGCAATTTAAAACTGGTTATTTTGTTACCAGCGTGTCGAGAAAACGAACAAAACTACGGCTACCTGAGTGCTTAAAAGTTCATTTAATCGTCATCTTTACTTAGATATTTATCGCTAACTATCTTGACAAATCCTGTTTAAAAGGGAACGAAACAGCCCTGGGGTTAGGGGGGATTCAACTAAGTAGCAAAGCCAGAGACTTCTGTGTACAACATAGTTGTTAGAGGATGTACCGCAGGAGACAGAGTTATTTTACGCGTCTAAAATATTACGCACTAAAGTACTTCGCTACGGGGTGGTGAGTAATAATCGCAGTAGTACTCTGTTCGGGGTAAATCTGCTCACTTTCGTCCATGTGCATCTTAATCCTGTCAGTACCTAGCAATTCCAACTGCTTGAACTGATCCTGAATATTCGGACATGCGGGATAGCCAAAACTATACCGCGAACCGCGATATCTTTGCGCTAACATATCCCGAATATTATTAGGTTCCTCTGCACCAAAACCTAATTCGCGCCGGATTCGAGCATGTGTCCACTCAGCCAAAGCTTCTGCGATTTGTACTGCCATCCCGTGAAAATACAGGTAATCTGTGTATGAATTACTCGCATACAACTTCTGAGCGAACTCAGTGGCAATTTCACCCACGGTTACAGCTTGCATTGGAAATACGTCTATAATTCCTGTTTCTTTAGGCACAAAGAAATCGGCAATACACAAACGTCTACCAGAACGTTGACGGGGAAATTCAAATGCAGCAACCTGTTGAGTATGGTTTTCAGGATTGTAAATATACAGTGTATTCCCTTCCGAATTACAGGGGAAATAACCGTAAATCAGTTGGGGATGTAGCAAGTTTTCCTCAACGATTCGCGTTTTCCAATTATCAAGAATTGGATACACTTTCTCTTTGAGAAAAGCTTGATATTCCTCCTTAGATTGCTCCTTAGGTTTCCGAAATTGCCATTGTCCAGCAATCAATGCTTGTAAGTCTAAATGCCAGAATATTTCCTCCCAAGGAATATCACCAGGTAACAGTAGTTGTGTACCCCAAAAAGGTGATGTGGGACGTTGAATCTCTATTTCTACAGCTTCAGAACGTCGAGTATCTTTTTCTCTGGAATCATCAACTTTTTTATCCTTCTTCGCTGCGAGTTTTTCTGCATCTACCTCTTTAAAGACAACATCATTCTCCGATACAAACTCACCGGAGAAACCAGCCAAATTATCCCAGCTACTTGCTGCTTTTGCTGGCATTAATTTATCCATAAAATTTAAATCTGAGAATGCATCTTTGCCATATACCAGCTTACCTTTATAGACGTTTTGACAATCTTCATGCACAAATTTTGGAGTCAGTGCTGCACCTCCCAAAATCACTGGTACAGCGATACCTTTCTCATTGAATGTCTGCAAATTATCCTTCATAAATGCAGTAGATTTAACTAACAACCCACTCATGGCAATACAATCAGCCTTGTGCTTTTCATATGCCTCAATAATGTTTTCCACGGGTTGTTTAATCCCCAAATTAATCACCTTATAACCATTATTAGTCAAGATGATATCAACAAGATTTTTACCAATATCGTGAACATCACCTTTAACTGTGGCAATAATAAACGTACCCTTCACATTACTTTCACCAGTTTCCGACTTTTCCATGTAGGGTTCGAGGAATGCTACCGCAGTTTTCATCGTTTCCGCAGACTGCAATACAAAAGGTAGTTGCATTTGCCCAGAACCAAACAACTCACCAACAACTTTCATCCCATCCAACAGGTAAATATTCACCACATCTAACGCTGGATACTTAGTTAATGCTTCCTTCAACGCATCTTCCAAACCGATACGTTCCCCGTCGATAATATGTTGCTTTAACCGTTCCTCAATGGGAAGATTATTATCAACACCTTTGTCACGTTTCGTTGTCACCCCTTCAAACATCGTCGTCAGTTCACCAAGGGGGTCATAAACGCAGACATCGCCATCAAATCGACGATTATCGTAAATCAAATCACGGCAAACCTGTTGATGCTCTGGTGAGATTTTTGCCAGGGGTAAAATCTTGGCAGCACTTACGATCGCACCATCCATTCCCACTTGCATTGCTTCATGTAAGAACATTGAATTGAGGACAATCCGTGATGCTGGATTCAAACCAAAGGATATATTCGATACACCCAACATGAAGTGACAATCTGGTAAATTCTCCTTAATTCGCCGGATTGCTTCCACAGTAGCTTTGCCATTTTCCCTGTCTTCGGCAATCCCCGTAGAAACTGGTAGAGCTAGAGTATCAAAGAATAACTCATGGGGCGCAATCCCATATTCCACAGCTTGACGATAGGCACGTTGTGCGATCGCAAATTTCTGATCGGCTGTTCGCGCCATTCCCTCTTCATCGATAGTCCCAATTACTACCCCGGCTCCGTATTTTTTGGCTAATTCCAACACCTTTAAAAATCGTTCTTCCCCATCTTCATAGTTGGTAGAGTTGAGGATACATTTACCCCCTGCGACTTTTAAACCTGCCTCCATTTTTTCCCATTCCGTGGAGTCAAGCATTAAGGGTAATGTCACATTATTAACAATTCGGGAAACAAGTTCCCCCATATCGCGTACTCCATCTCGACCCACATAATCAACGTTAATATCAAGGATATGTGCCCCTTCCTTAACCTGTGCCCGTGCTAGGGAAACCAGTCCATCCCAGTCCTCAGCGTTGAGCATTTCACGGCATTTTTTGGAACCACTAGCATTCAGCCTTTCACCGACAATTAAGAAGGAATTGTCCTGTGTATAATTTTGCGTGCAGTAAATCGACGCTGCTGCTGGTTCCAGTTGCGGTTCCCGCAGTTTTGGCTTCAGTTCCTTGGTGATTTCTGCTAGTTGTTGAATATGCGCTGGACGTGTCCCACAGCAACCCCCAATCACTTGGACACCCAAATCTTCAACAAAATGCATCAACGCCATCCGTAATTCCATTGGCGTGAGTTTATAGTGCGCTTGTCCACCGACGTTTTCCGGTAAACCCGCATTGGGTATACAGGAAACTACGAAGGGCGAATGTTCTGATAAATGCTTGATATGTGGTTTCATCAAGTCAGGTCCAGTGGCACAGTTTAGACCCAGGATGTCGATATTGTAAGGTTCGAGAATGGTGACAACGGCGTTAATTTCCGTACCTACCAGCATTGTTCCCATTGTCTCCATTGTTACAGAAACCATGATGGGTCGTCTTGCACCTTTTTGGGTAAAGACTTTTTCCACACCATTGAGTGCGGCTTTAATTTGCAGCACATCTTGACAAGTCTCGATGATAAATAAATCGACACCACCATCCCAAAGTGCTTCCGCTTGTTTGGTAAAATTGATTTCTAGGGTGTCGTAATCGATATGTCCTAGTGTGGGTAGTTTTGTACCTGGTCCCATTGAACCTGCGACGTAACGAGGTTTTTCGGTTGTGGAAAATTCCGCAGCACAGCGTTTTGCTAGTTCTGCGGCAGCTTTGTTCAGGTAGTAAGCTTGTTCTTGGAGGTTGTATTCTGCAAGTACAAATTCGGTTGCTCCGAAGGTGTCGGTTTCGATCACATCCGCACCAGCAGCAAGGAAGTCACGGTGGACTTTGGCGACTGCTTCGGGGTTGGTATGGATCAGATATTCGTTACAACCTTCGTATTCTGCACCACCAAAATCTTCAGCAGTCAGATTTTGGGATTGTAGATTGGTTCCCATCGCACCATCAAAGACGATGACGGGACGTTCAGGACTATGTAGCCGTTCAAGAAATGATTGGTTCATGTTGGAGAAATGGAATTTACTAAAATGTTCCACTTAACTTAATATTGTCCCCAATTTTTACCGATTATGAGTAATTAGATTACCAGGAAACTACTTAAAGATTTGGTGAACTGGTAAGGGGAAGACAATTTTTAATCACTTGATGACTATGGAATTATGTTTTATCCCCAATTAGCACTATTTATTTGAACCTTATTCTGCCTCGATAAATTGGACAGCACAAATAGAAGTTATACTAATTTTCTCAAATTACTCTACAGATTAGAATCATCAGGGGAGAGAGAAGCATCAAAATCAAATCGAAGTCTTAAACCGGAAAAAGTATTAATAGATACAGATA
>NZ_NTFS01000314.1 GCF_002289455.1 Brunnivagina elsteri CCALA 953 | reverse complement strand
TAAGCTACTTGAGTACATTTACCTCATCTCTTAGTTTGATTTTTCTACATTATAAAAGATACCAAATGGGTTCTATAAAACATCCTCCTATTCCTGTTGCTTCTTAATCGTTTTTCAATAGGGGAGAGTGAAAAACTGCAAGTTAACAGTAGATGCGATTGTTAATGCAGCGAATAGTTCACTATTAGGTGGTAGTGGTGTTGATGGTGCCATACATCGGGCAGCAGGAAGCGATTTATTAACAGAATGCCGTAGACTTAACGGTTGTAAAACTGGTGATGCAAAAATCACTAAAGGCTATAAATTGCCTGCAAGGTATATTATTCACACCGTCGGACCAGTTTGGCAAGGAGGCGATCGCAATGAAGATGTACTTTTAGGCAGTTGTTATCGTCGTTGTTTGGAATTAGCAGTAGAATATGATGTAACAAGTATTGCATTTCCGTCAATCAGTACTGGTGCTTATCGTTTTCCAATGGAAAGTGCTGCACAAATAGCTTTGACTGAAGTCGAGAAGTTTCTAAAGTCGAATAATTCGATAGAACAAGTAATTTTTGTGACCTTTAGTCAAGATAGTTATGATTGTTATTTAAAACTAATTCAATAAACATCAGTGAAAGTGCGATCCATTTAATGATATGTGTGAACTATTCGAGATTGATTTGGGTACTGGGATGAATAGTTCGATAAAATTGCCTAAAAAGTTGATGTTGTTGGGTTCAGGAGAACTAGGGAAAGAATTTGTAATTGCCGCTCAAAGATTGGGTAATTACGTTATTGCTGTGGATAGATACGAAAATGCTCCAGCGATGCAGGTTGCAGACTGTGCAGAAGTAATTTCAATGTTGAGTGCGGATGATTTGGAAGCTGTTGTTAGTAAACATCAACCAGATTTAATCATTCCCGAAATTGAAGCAATTAGAACTGAGAAACTGGTGGAATTTGAACAGCGAGGAATTACTGTAATTCCCACAGCCGCAGCAACAAATTATACGATGAATCGCGATCGCATTCGGGAATTAGCCCATACAAAGTTAGGTGTCAGAACTGCTAGATATGCCTACGCATCGACTTTGGATGAATTAATTGCTGTTTCCGATGAAATTGGATTTCCTAATGTTGTTAAACCCGTGATGTCATCATCTGGAAAAGGGCAATCGGTAGTTAAAGAAAAAGGTGATGTTGAGAAAGCGTGGAATTATGCAATATCGGGTTCCCGTGGTGATACTCAAAAGGTAATTGTTGAGGAGTTTATTGATTTTGAAATTGAGATTACTTTACTGACAATTAAACAGTGGAATTCACCGACTATATATTGTACCCCAATTGGACATCGACAAGAACGTGGCGATTATCAAGAGTCTTGGCAACCCGCAGAAATATCAAATGATAAAACTTTAGAAGCACAAGAAATCGCTAAGAAAGTCACCGATGCATTAGGTGGTGCAGGAATTTTTGGAGTTGAATTTTTTATTACCAAAGATGAAGTAATTTTCTCCGAACTTTCTCCCCGTCCCCATGATACAGGAATGGTGACATTAATCTCGCAAAATCTGAATGAATTTGAGTTACATTTACGTGCTGTTCTCGGATTACCAATTCCCCACATTGAACTATTCGCAGCATCAGCCAGCGCGGTAATTTTAGCATCAGAAAAATCTGATGCAATTAGTTTTGAAGGAGTTGCCGAAGCACTCGCAGAAAAAGATGTAGATATTAAACTATTTGGCAAACCAACATCCCATCCTTACCGTCGGATGGGAGTTGCTTTAGCTAAGGCAAACACCACCCAAGAAGCACGAGAAAAAGCAACCAAAGCTGCCAATAAAATCAAGATAGTTAGTATTTAAGAAAACACCCATAAATTTTGTAGGGGTGGGGTTTACCCTACCCTTATGAGCGATACAATTAAGAATTTTATAAATTTATCTGAACCCATTTTATAATAATATAATTTTGATATTAATTTGGTTAATATTGTGGGTTTTGATAATGTCTGTAAAATCCTTGCAGAAAAGTATCCAGCAGATTTTGTTAGGTGGTTAATTGGGGGGGAATCTACTGATATTACTGTGTTAAAAACTGAGTTAAGTTTGGAACCAATTCGTGCTGATTCTGTTATTTTTATACAGACAAATAATCGAATTTTGCATATTGAGTTTCAAACTTTAACAGTTTCTAATCCTCCGATTCCTTTCCGAACGCTCGATTATTCGGTTAGATTGAAGCGTCAGTATAAGTGTCCTGTTGTACAAGTAGTAATATTTTTACAGGAAACGGATAATGAGATTGCCTTTACTGAGCAGTATGTTGATGATACAACAACAGCAATTCTCATTTTGAAACGATTTTGCGCCATTTCATCGCTCCCCAGATTCGTTAAGAATTGTAAAACCCTCTGACTGTAAGGGTTTCAATGTCATGAAACCTTAAAATGAGAATTGCTGATACAACAATACACCGCTATCGTGCTATCAGGATGTGGGAGCAGGATTCGAGTTTGTTTCTGGGTAATTCGGCATTATTACCGCTAGCACCTTTATGTGGAACTGATTCTCCACGAGAGTTGCTATCCCAGGTTGCCCAGGAAGTCGCTAGAATTGCAGATAGGAAGACGAGACAAAATACGGCAGCTTATACTGAGATTTTAGCTGGTTTGCGGTTTGAGAAGGATTTAATTCGTCAGTTATTAAGTGAGGATATCATGCAGGAATCAGTTATTTATCAAGATATTTTGCAAAAGGGTGAGGAACGTGGTGAGCAGAAAGAGGCATTTAGATTTTTAAATCGATTGTTAAATCGGCGTTTTGGCGAGATGGATTCTTCAATAGTTGAACGTATTCGGGTATTATCTACGGAACAATTGGAAGCGTTGGGGGAAGAATTTTTGAGTTTTTTAAATGTATCTGATTTGGTTGCTTGGCTAGAAAATAATACGAGCAGTTAAATAATCGTGAGTAAAATTTTGGGTTACGACGCATTGGAGATTGTTAATTAAGTTTATAGATTCTCGTGCGTTTTCACCCAAACTACGAATCTGAAATTTTAACAGGTTTGCGGTTTGAGAAGGATTTAATTCGTCAGTTATTAAGTGAGGATATTATGCAGGAATCGGTTATTTATCAAGATATTTTGCAAAAAGGACAAGAGCAGGGAAAGCAGCAAGAGGCTTTTCTATTTTTAAATCGATTGTTAAATCGGCGATTTGGTGAGGTTGATTCTTCGATAATCGATCGTGTTCGAGTATTGTCCACAGAGCAGTTGGAAGTTTTGGGAGAAGAATTTTTGAGTTTTTCTGATGTTTCAAATTTGCTTGCTTGGCTTGAGCAAAATACTGGCAGTTAAGTAATCGTAGTAAAATGTTGGGTTACGACGCATCGGAGATTGTTAATTAAATTTACAGATTCTCGTGCGTCTTCACCCAACCTACGAATCTACTAAGATGCGATCGCAATTATTTAGTTGTGCTTTATTGTTTTACCTATAATGCCCATGAATTCAATGAAAACTCCATTTCATCTCAACAATACAAAGCTAATCCTGATAATATCTTTTTGGCTTCTCCCCCTACAAGCTTGTAATCACCAGCAATCAGTTCAAAAACCAATCACGACCTCAGAACCTCAAAAAACACCTACTTCAATACCTTTGACCTTAGACACACAGCCACAGGACAAAAACTATTTTCTCGACCATCAAATATGGGGAAATACCGATGAAAAGGGAGATAAAGAGAATTTACTCAAAGCAATTGATAATAGTTTAAATTATTTAAAAACGCCAGAAGCAACAACAGCCTATCAAAATTACATAGTTACCGAAATTACGCGATCGCGGGTCGAAAAAAGCCTCCAAAGATTTCGCGAAATAGTTGTTAATTCTCAAAATGCCGAAGAATTACAAGCAACTATCAACAAAGAATTTGTCTTTTATAAATCGATTGCTTCTGATAATCAAGGCACGATTTTATTTACAGGTTACTATAAACCAATTTATGCAGCAAGTCGCAAACCCACAGCAGAATATAAATACCCTATTTATCGCTTACCCGATGATTTTCAAAGCTGGAAAAAGCCCCATTCTACACGTTTAGAATTGGAAGGTGCAGACGCTTTACAAGCAGCAAAAGGGAAATTGAAAGGATTGGAATTATTTTGGTTAAAATCACGAATGGATGCCTTTATTGCTCAAGTCCAAGGTTCTGCCCTACTTGAATTTGCGGATGGGACAAAAACAACTATTAACTATGCAGGAAATTCTGACATGATTATGTCAGCTTAGGTAAGGAATTAATCAAAGATGGAAAATTAGCACAAGAAGGAATTACTCTACAAAAAGTCATAGATTACCTTGAAAAAAATCCCACAGAGCAAAATAATTATGTACCTAGAAATCCGCAATTTATCTTCTTTAAAGATACAAAAAATGCCCCAGCAAGTGGTAGTCTTAGTGTCCCCATTACCCCTGAAAGGTCAATTGCTACCGACAAATCATTAATGCCCCCCGGAGCATTAGCAATCATTCGCGCACCCTTTCCATTTATTAGTAAAAATAAAATTAATCAAACTCAAATTAATCAAACTCAAGTTAATCCAACAAAAATCGAACAGCGTCTTGTTAGTCGTTACGTACTCGATCAAGATACAGGAGGTGCAATCAAAAGTCCCGGTAGAGTTGATTACTAAACCTCGTCCATGATGAAACCCGGAGTTTTTTTTAAGATTCAAATCCGTCATTGCGACGTAAGGTAGACACAAAGTGGCTACCCGCAGGGTAGCAATCTCAAGGTCTTTGTGGAAAACTACAGTTCTCAAAGTAGACGAGGTTTATATAGGTATTGGTAAAGAAGCAGGAGACCGAGCAGGTGGGATAGTTAATAAAGGTGAGTTATATTACCCTTTGCTGAAAAAATAACATCTCAACCATAAAAGCTAGATTTCGGCAATTTTCACCCATTCTCGTATACACTAGGAAATTATAAAATTTTGACCTATACCCAAACAGAGAAGAATTGATGTTGAAAGCAATTTTACGGTGTGCAGATTCGTAGGTTGGGTGAAACCCAACACATGATATGAGGGAAACAGAAATTATTGAAACCACAAAAATATCTAACTAAATTCAACAAGCGCGATACTCTTATGGAGTCGCTAGCCTCCGGCAATGCTAAAAGCATACGCGATCGCACTTCTAATCTTAAACCTCGCTTATTACAACTTACTGAGTCTCTTTATTGTCTTTATATAAAAATAAAAAGCTGCTTTCTTCTCAATATAAATACGTAAATAGGATTATCTGAGTTTAAAAAATTACAAAAAACGGCAAATATTATTTCAAAACAAATTTTAGAAGTACACGCTGACCATTTTGGTCAGCATGTGGAATCATAATCTACACAGTAACTAATTCAGGTTCCTTCTCAGCAGGAACAGCATCTCGAACAAGCGATCGCGTTTCTTCTTTCCTCTGCAAGAGATTTCGGGCAAAAGCTAACATCGCTTTGGTTTTGCGTTCTCTCCAAACATCAATGAGTTGCTCAACCTGGGAAGATGGCATTCTGCGTGCGATCGCATCATACAGATAACTCGCATGTCCTTTTTCATCCTGAGCAATACTTAACATCCCCAGCTTGAGATTGCGGGATACAGCGTCATCGTCAGGTAACACATTTGCCATCCGTGCAAAGTCTTTACTCGCATCAAGTTCGAGAATGTAGGTACTTCCCATGAACACATTCCAGTCAATTACTTCTGGTTTTAGTTGTTCTGAGGTATATCCTGTAAAAAATGCCGCAAAAAATGGACTACGTTGTTGTGGTTTTTTGGTTTGGGTTTCTTCCGGTTGACTTTTCGGTTGATTGGTAAAATCTATAACTTGTTTATCAAGCTGTTTCAGTGCATGGGCAAAAACTTGTCCGTGTCTGGTTTCGTCAGCAGCATGTTTTGCTAGCTTTTCCGCTAACCATGTATCACCTTCTGCGGCTGCCCTTTCTCCTAATTTAGTCAAAAAAGGTACAGAACCAGATTCCGCAAGTTGATAACCAGCTAAAATATTCGGACGAGTTTTGATATCCCGAATTTGGGCAGCAGAATAATAAGCAACAGCACCAGAACCAGCCAAATGCATCAAGTATGTGAGGAAATTCATCATTGCGCTCGCGCTAAACACGTAATGGTTACTTTTCTTATACTAATGGTTATTTTTTCGACTTGCTGGAATTGCTTCACTTAGGAATTCCCAGAAAATAAATAAAATATCCCAACTACTGGCTTATTAATTGTATCATTATTAGGGATGGAGATACTTAGACTTACAAGCATTTGGGAAAATTTATTTCTTGGTGTTTTTCTATTTCTGTGAAGTATTACATTATCAAATTTCTCGAATATTTGTAACGTAAATTACATATTTTGAGCCTAATTGAGTCACATTTATGCATTAATATAAATAACGAATGTTGTAAAATCTCTAATGTTTAACTTGAGAAAAGCTTTTATTTTAACTATTGCGATATTACTAGTATTCACGTCTGGATGCTCGCTGGATACACCGACAAAATCTGATAGCATACATTTAATATTAGGTAATCCCAGTAATGCTGCTAAGTCTGACTCGAATAATTATTTAATGCTCAAAAAACAGTATGCACTTTCTTATAACCGAGACAAAGGGATTCCCAATTGGGTAAGTTGGGAATTAAATAAATCTTGGTTAGGAAATGCTCCAAGGTCGAATAATTTTAAACCTGATGATACTATTCCTAAAGAATGGAATCGCGTCTTACCTAATGATTATACTCGTAGCGGTTACGATAAAGGACATATGACACCTTCGGCTGACAGGAGTAATAATCCTGAGGATAATGCTGCAACTTTTTTGATGACAAATATTATTCCTCAAGCTCCTGATAATAATCAAGGTTATTGGGCTGAGTTAGAAAGCTATACCAGAAGTCTAGCAAATGAAGGGAAACAAATATATATCATATCGGGTGGATATGGACAGCAAGGCACTATTGCTAAAGGAAAGATTGCAATTCCGGAGCGGGTTTTTAAGGTAATTGTTGTCAGTGAGTCTGGTAAGGGATTGGATGGAATTAATCAGTCTACAAGGATAATTGCAGTTGATACTCCTAATTATAATGGTAAAAAGGAAAGTAGTTGGAGTCAGTATTTAACTACTGTTGATGCATTGGAGAAAAAGACAGGTTATGATTTTTTAAATTATGTGGATGAGTCGATTCAAAAGGTGATTGAAGCAAAAGTAGGTCGGGATATTAAAACAATTCGCAATTCTTAGCTTACGTTAAGGGACTATCGTATTATTCATTACATCCGCAGAATAATACTATTTTGCACAAATCCATGATGAAATATGTTGTTGATATAAGCTAAAAAGTACCTAAATCCTAAATCATATATTAGAGGATGTTTGAAAAGTCTCCTTCTGTGTCATGCTGAGGGACGAAGCATCTCAGTACTTAGGTTAAAGCCTAGATTCTAGCCTGCGGCAACGCGTAGCGCGTACGTTCCGCAAAGCTCCACTCAGAATGACGGTTTATACCTTCCAACACTTTTCAAACATGCTCTTAGGGCAGGGATGCCCACCCCACAATAATTATAATTATAATAATTTAGATTATATGATTTAAATGCGGAACAGCTTAGAAGCAAAAATGGGATATTTGTAAATTTTATTTAAGAAAAGAAAATATAGGAGGTTATTCATGATATGGTAATTCTGTAGTTGACAGTTATTTCACAATCGGGCACTGCTAAAATTTTTAAAAATTTAACCACTCGATTGTAATAAAATCAAAATATTCAATTAATTCAATAATACCATAAGTAGAACCCAAAAAAAATATTTACAAAAATTAAAAAAAATGAGAATTGCGATAAGCAGAACTTAATGCCTAATCAATACTGCTCGGTTAGGACAAATCAACTGACATCTAACCCCGTAGAG
>NZ_NTFS01000313.1 GCF_002289455.1 Brunnivagina elsteri CCALA 953 | reverse complement strand
AAGGACTATGAGCTATTTTATAGGTGTTTTTAGCATAACAAGTAATGAAGAACCAAATATATAGATTTACAACATTATTTAGCTTTTATTTTTGGAGTAAATCTAAAAAAAATATACATCAATTTATATTCTTTGTCGCAGATTGGTATAGTATCAAATACCTCTTGAGCTTTTACCTGTTTTGGAAGGTGTATGTAGCAATTATGGGGGTATTTGATGCATAATGACTAATTCCTCAAAAGTGAAAAATGTTGATTTAGTGCCTCATTGCGATCGCGAATTAGAATTTTTCTTTATAATTACTTTAAAAAAGGAATCAATTTCTTTATGGTTACTTCAAATTAACGTGAATAACCTGGAGCGGTACTCAGTTAATTACAGCAGTGTGTATTTTTATGTTGAGGGAACACAAATAAATTCCCCAAATGGTTGTAGGGGAAGGGTCTGCCTGCCCTTTCAGATGATATGGTGATAATGGAACACCAAGAAATCAATTGTCCCGATATATAGTGCAAACGGGTAAAATCTGGACTTGCATCAAGAAATCAATTGTCCCGATATATAAGCAAATATATAAGGACTGGGATACCCAGCCCCTACGGATAATATGATGGATAATTATATGATTGGGATATTTTATTTTCTGTAAGTCCCTTTTTTGGTCATCGGCTAAAGTAAATTAATGCGGTTTGTGCTAAACCGACAATAACTCCCAAAACTCCACCCAAACTAACGATCGCTTGCAACTCATTTTTGACAATTCCCTCGATTGCAGCTTCCAAGTCTGCTGGGGAAGTCGATTTTACTCGATCGACAATCACTTGATCGATGGAGAGGATGGGAATTGCTTGGGCAACAATTTTTTCTAAATCTCGTTCCAAATAGCGTTCGAGAATTAAAGCCAATTCGACGCTGACGGTTTCTAAAGAAGCGCTAACAACAGAAGAAGTACTGAGACGGTTAATTAATATAGCTGCCGTATTATTCCAATCAACGGAATCGCTTAAACCTTGGAGTAGTTCACCACCACGATTTTGCATGTAATGACGGACACTTTCGCGGGTAGTTTTGCGTAACTGACGAACAGTAGCGATAGGGAGATTTTGGAGCGACAATTCGAGGAGAAATTTTTTGATGCGATCGCGTACACTCAAATCTAGGAGAAGTTCGCGGATTCGGGCATTTGTTGCGTCTTTTTCGTCCAAACAATAGGTTCGCAACCGAGCTAAAGTATTTCGCAAGCCAAATAAATTTGCCACAACCCAATAAGTACCGCTAGTTTTCTCACGGAAACTTTCATCAATGGTTTGGATGGTGCGGTCGGTGAGAAAATCAACCATAGCCGAGCGGATTGTATCGGGGGGCAAAACTACAGTTAGTAACCAATCAGCAAGACGGAAAGCTTGCTCTTCGTTGAGTTGAAATTCAAGTAAAACCTGATCGAAAATTTGATTGATTTGAGTTTCGAGAAAATCTTCCCGTCTTGCCAATACCTTCAATAAACGGGGTAATGACTCACCCAACAAGTCACGCAATATCGAGGCTAATATCTTAGCGCTTTTTTGCTCTTTATCTGCTTGAATTTGTTCGAGAGCCATTTGCAACAACCAGTGAATTGCCCCCTGTACCCGTTCGGTTTGCAACAAACGTCGTGCCAGATTTTGCAATTCTTGAGGTGTGAGCAACGACCCCATAATTGTATCGGAAATATTTTTAGCAAGCCGTTCCTGATTCCGAGGAATTAAACCAGGAGTAAAGGGGATGCGTTTTTCACCAATATATATAGCTCTGTAAGGACGAAATAGCATTTTGATGGCTATGTCGTTGGTGAAATAGCCAATAATGCCACCGAGAACCGGGGGTGATACGTATAACCAGAGGTGAGACCAATCCACTATTATGAGGGGGAAGGGGCAAAGGGCAAGGTGCAAGGGGCAAGGGGTAAAGGGTAAGAGAAATTATTAATTCCTAACTCTTAATTCCTAGCTCCTAATTCCTAACTATTTTTTAATAACCAGCACTCCCATCATACCGTTCGCAATGGGATAATGTGTGGTATCTGTGAAACCAACTTGTTGCGCGATCGCAATTTGTTCGTGACCAAGGGGAAAGCGATCTAAACTGGGGCTGATATAAGCGTACTCGTTTTTCATTCCCATTTGTGTAGCGGTGGGAACAACTAAATTATTCAAGTACCACTGTTGAAATTTTCGCATCAAGTCATGACTGGGACGGTGAAAGTCTAAAATTGCCGCTCTTGCACCAGGTTTTAGAACACGATGCAGTTCTTGTAAGCAACGGGGAATATCAATTACGTTTCGCAAACCGTATCCCATTGTTGCTGCATCAAAGTAATTATCCTCGAAAGGCAAATCGAGAACATCAGCTTCAATCCAAGTAATATTAGGTTCAGGATAGATGTTTTGCGCTCTTGCTTGAGCAACTTCGAGTAACTCGCAGGAAAAATCAACGCCGTAAACTTTACCCGTTTTACCCACACGTCGAGCCATTCGTAAAGATAAATCCCCACTGCCGCAACATAAATCAATACATGTATTACCGGGTTTAGCTTGGCTCCATTTTACAGCCATTTCCTTCCAAACCCGATGCTGCCCAAAACTCATGCGATCGTTTAGTTCGTCGTAGACGGGAGCAATTTTGTTAAAAATATTACGTATTTCATTACTCATTGTTGAAAGAACTGATTAGGAAACACCAACAAACAAATTATCACCAATCGTAGGGGTGGAGTCTCCCCGTCCCTAAAATTATTGATACGGTTGATAATTCCCCAAAGAATATGGGTTACGCAATCGCTGACACCCAACAGTCGCTACCAGGAATTGTGCTAGCTATTTTGCTCGGAAAAACTAAAAAAATAACTCCTTTATCCCGTCGCTGCCAATTTCCACAGCCAAAGCTGCCAGTAAAAACCCTAAAAGCTGGGTAATAATCACTTCACCTTCCGCACCAATCCATTTATCAATATTGCTAGCTAACCGCATAATTAACCAAGTTACCAACATTGCCGCAATCATCCCCACAATGACACTAACGTGGGGACTGGGAGATTCCGACATTAATAACATTACCGTTGTCAGTGTTCCCGGACCAGCCAACAAGGGCAAAGCTAGGGGAGTAATCGCCACATCCCGTCCTTGCTCAACTACAGGTGTATCTAAATCGCCACGCAGCATTTGTAGTGCAATTAATAGCAGCAACAAACCACCAGCTACCCGTAACGAAGCAAAACTAACATCTAGATAGTTGAGAATAAACTTCCCACCGAAAGCAAACAGCAATAATACACCTATTGCTACTGCGATCGCTTTATCAATCACTTTATTTCTTTCCTCCGATTCCATCCCTTTTGTCAATACCAAAAGTATCGGAATATTACCCACAGCATCGGCAAGTACAAAAACGGCAACGAAGGTTTTAATTAAAATCGATGTATCCACGGTAATCTACGTATCCACAGCAAATCAGATTTATCAGGGCTTGTTAACAAATTAACTCGAATTAGGGAATTGGTCATTGGGCAAAAGCACTCTTGATAAATAACCCACTACCCACTACCCACTAATCATTCAACATTAACAATTAATAAGTAACTAATTTATGACTTTTTCGAGCGATGATAGTAGTTTAATAACCACCCTGCGTTATTCGACTGTTTGTTATTTAATCTATGAAGTCTTATTTAGCCGCCGCTATTCAAATGACAAGTGTGCCTGATGTACAGAAAAACTTGGCACAGGCAGAGGAATTTATTGATTTGGCTGTAAACCAAGGTGCCCAGTTGGTGGGTTTGCCGGAAAATTTTGCGTTTATGGGTGAAGAGGATGAAAAACTCGCCCAAGCAAATAGTATCGCTCAGGAAAGTGAGAAATTCCTGAAAACTATGGCGCAACGCTATCAAGTTACCATTCTTGGCGGTGGCTTTCCGGTTCCTACCGATTCTGGCAAGGTTTACAATACTGCTTTACTCGTTGACTCTAGCGGGCAAGAAGTCAGTCGTTACCTCAAAGTCCATCTTTTTGATGTTAACGTTCCCGATGGTAATACTTATCGGGAATCTAGTACTGTGATGGCGGGTAAGGAACTGCCGGAAATCTGTGTGACTGAGAAATTAGGAAATATTGGGCTTTCGGTTTGTTATGATGTCCGTTTTCCTGAACTATACCGGGATTTATCCCGTCAAGGGGCGCATGTTTTGTTTGTACCTGCTGCGTTTACTGCATTTACAGGAAAAGACCATTGGCAAGTGTTATTACAAGCCCGTGCGATTGAAAATACCTGTTATGTCATTGCTCCAGCCCAAACGGGAATTAACTATGCCCGTCGCCAAACTCATGGACATGCGATGATAATCGACCCTTGGGGAGTTATTTTAGCTGATGCCGGAGAACAACCGGGAATTGCGATCGCAGAAATTAACCCTGGACGAATTGAACAAGTCCGTCGTCAAATGCCCAGTCTCCAACATCGTGTGTTTATGTAATTTGGGAAATGGGAAAATGGGAAATGGGAAATTATTAATTCCCTGATTCCCAATATATCCCAATATATATAGAGAGTAGAGACGACCCACCGGGTCGTCTCTACGCCCGAATTAACCGTTAACAATCCAGCAAATAACTACTAACTTAAATTAAATAAAAACTTTATCGACATCTGCAACTTTTATATTCACAATAGAAGCGTCAAATCCAAAATGATTGCAGAAGGTGTGACCAATTGAAGACTCGACTCATAGTCTTTTTTCTAACTGCAACTCAGTGCTTTCTTGTAGGTTGTAATCTACGAAATCCACCTCAAAGACGAGAACCTCAAGACCCTTTTACTACAGAGCAGGAACCGCTCCCAAGTCCCGATCGCCGTAATAACGACCGTAATAACAACGATCGCAATAACGACCGTAACAACAACGATCGCAATAACGACCGTAATAACAACGATCGTAATAGCGATCGCGATAACAACGACCCCAACAGAGGGGGCAATTTTGACCGCGACAGAAGAGACGATAACGATCGCGATCGGGACAGGAACGGAGATAGAGATAGGGATAGGGACAGCTATAGAGGAGGTGAAAGAAGATACGAAAAAAAGCACGGTGTTCAAGGTTCAGACACCAACAAAGTACATGTGACAGCACATGAAATGGCATTCCGCATGTCCCAATCAAGTGTCTCACCTGGAAAAGTTGATTTTCTTGTTACTAATACCAGTAAAATTCCACACGAAATGACTGTTATTAAGACTGACCTTCCTGTTAATAAATTACCAGTTATTAATAGTGGTCAACTTGATAAACAAAAAGCTGGTACTCTAGTCGGTGAAATCAATGTTTCGGAACTGCAAACAGGTGCTACTAAGTTGCTCAGTCTTGATTTAACTCCTGGTAAATACCTAATTATTTCCAACTTACCCGGACAGTTTCAAGCTGGAATGATAACTCAATTTACTGTTAAGTAATTGTTAAGTGGAAATGCAAAAATATTTATACATTGCCACAAGCTCAAAGCCTCGTGGTTGCTAGCGGTGACAATATATACTTAGGGCTTGCACCACTACTTAACTTTATTTTAATCAAGCATTAATTAACAGTTAATTAATATTCAAGTGGCAGTAAGAACGGCTAAGTAACACTTAAGCTATTCTTACTGCTATCTTTTTTTGAACTTAACTCTAGGAATTTAGGGTATAAAAAGCATCTCTTTGAATCAGAGTAATGACGGATACGAAACCCAAAAACCTCTGAATAAGGAAGTATGACTTTAATACCTAAAAATCCTCTTTCGTCTTGTAGAGATGCGATTATAAGTAGCTCTACTAGCAATCTAAGTCAACGTTTTTATAGCATCAATTCCTGCCTTCAGGGTAAAAATCAACCCATAGTTGCTAAACTTTCTTTAGTAATTATATACTTGTATTTATTATTGCTAGTATGCCCGCAGATTGCGATTGCACAATCATCTGCTTCTAATTCAGACAAATCCAAAAGCTTATTGACTCAAAATCAAGCTTGTGGTCAAATTTTAGGTATTTCCGATCTAGTTAGGGTTTCGGAGCAAGTATCAACATGGTTGGAAAAATCTCACAAGGTAATTGAAGTTATTTCTCAAGCTGTTTCTCAAAAAAATACATTAACAAGTTTAGTTAATGTAAATAAGTTGGGTAATAATTCTGCTGCATCAGGCTTTCATAGCATCATTACCAATAATTTAATGCCATTATCAGCGATTTCCCTTGAGAAGCCCCTAAGTATTTATATCCAAGCTTGGAAGCAAGAATTATTACCTCTATTAAACCCTGATTTCAACTTCAGAAATCCCGTTCAATTAGCCCGAACAACTATTAATAATGTTTCCCTAATTTTAATCTCTGGTGGTAAACCTATCAGCATTCACGCAGATAGCCGCTACCAAGTTCCAGAAATTATCACCAAAAGTGGTACAAATGCGATCGCAGCAGTTGACGGGACATTTTTTTCGCTCAAATACTTGAAATCCAACACCATGATTGGACCAGTATTGAGTCAAGTTACCAATAATTTTATACCCGGAAACAACAGCGAAAACAAAAAACTGACTGATAGACCACTTGTACTAATTAGTCCGCAAAAAGTTAGTTATATTCCTTTTGAGCCTGAGAAACACAACACTCTCCCTGGTATTCAAGCGGAAATGCCGAATGTCACCGATGCATTTGTTGCTGGTGCATGGTTGGTTAAAGATGGCACAAATCTCCCTAGAGAAAGCTACAAAACCCTGTATGGTGCTGATGTTGCTCGTCATCGTGCATTTTGGGGTATTAGTAAAAGTGGGGTTCCTACTGTTGGTGTTTCCACAAAACCAGTGGATTCAGCTAATTTGGGAATTATACTTGTAAAAGCCGGATTACAAGATGCAGTGATGCTGGATTCCGGTGCTAGTACATCTTTAGCTTTCCAAGGACAATCTTTAGTTCCTTATACTCCCCGTCCAGTACCCCATGCGATCGCACTGTTACCATCAGATTCGGATCGGCATAATTGTGCGATAAGCGGGAGCTTAATGCCAAAGGTATATCGCATCTCATTAAACCCAATTCTTATTTTCCTACCAGTAAAAAAGTTTGTTGCTAAACTTCGCAATCTGCTAGCATTGTTTCCAGTGCGATCGCATAAATAAATTTTACAGGGGCATTCGAGCGAGGAAAATTTGGATGCACATAATTACTCGTTCGAGACTGGTGGAGTTTTGGGACAAATATTCCGGTGCTGAAACCAGTCTGAGAACGTGGTATAAACTGACATCGTTAGCCCAATGGCAGAATTTTGTAGAATTGCGAGAAGCTTTTCCTTCTGCTGACCAAGTTGGCAATTTGACAGTATTTAATATTGGTGGAAATAAGTACCGTTTGATTGTATTGGTAGATTATAAATATCAAAAAGTATTTATCCGTGATGTTTTAACCCATGCGGAATATGACAAGGAGGAATGGAAAAATGACCCTTGGTATACGTGATAATAATGCCTATATTGAGTTGCTAAAATCTTTTCCACCTCGTCCAATTACTTCTACTGAAGAGTTTATTTCTACACAAAAAGTAATTGATTCATTAATCGATCGAGGTAATTTAACTAAGGATGAGCAAGATTATTTAAATGTTTTAGGTACTCTGGTATACGAATACGAAGAGAAACAAGAACAAATACCCGATATCAGTGGGGTTGAGCTTTTAAAAGCCCTAATAGCTGAATTAAACTTATGTCAAAAAGACCTAATTCCTATTTTCAAAGCCGAGTCTATTCTGTCCGAAGTTTTAAGCGGTGAACGAAATCTGACAACTGAGCATATTAGTCAATTAGCAGAATTTTTCCATATTTCACCTGCGGCTTTTCTTTAAAATTCATAACTCCATAAATCTGAGTAGCCTTTGTAGTGTCTTGAAATTCAAGTGCGATATGCCTTTATGCATTAAGCCCTACTT
>NZ_NTFS01000312.1 GCF_002289455.1 Brunnivagina elsteri CCALA 953 | reverse complement strand
TCACACCTTTGCGAGGACGGATGCTAACTTTATTTTCAACACTGGGATTGGGCGTAAACAGGGTTTCAAACATATTTCCAAAGCTACTGCAACAACTTTTAAGCGATCGCCACCTCAAGCACTTACCAAGATTGGAGCGCCCGAAGTTGGGGTGTTTTCTTCAATTGATGCGTCTGCATCCGAGTCAAGACATCATCTAGAATTGTCACGGCTTCGGCAACAAACGGACCTTTGTTGAGCATCACGCACTCAGCCCGCTCTGCCATTGCTGCATCCGTCATTTCTGCCCGTGAGGGAATTCCTTTTTTCACCAGATTTTCTAGCACTTGAGTTGCCCAAATCACCGGGATATGAGCCGCCTCACATATCCAGAGAATTTCTTCTTGAATTTCAGCTAGTCGTTTATATCCAATTGCGATCGCCAAATCGCCTCTAGCAATCATCACTGCAAAGGGCTGTTGACCGGCTGCTTGCACAATCAACTCTGGTAAATTACTGACGGCTTGGGGTGTTTCAATCTTCGCAACAATGGCAATTTCACGCTTTTCAGGTATCCGATCTGCTAACTCTTGCTGAAGTAGCTTAATATCATTGGCAGATTGCACAAAGGAATAGCCCACAATATCGGCATGGGTCGCAACAAAATCTAAATCCTGTCGATCTTTATCAGTCAGTGGACTGAGTTGCAAATCTGTATCAGGGAAGTTCAGTCCCTTGTCTGACTTAAGTTTACTACCCTTTAAACTTGCATGGGTGATGCGTAAGAGAACACCTCGATCGGTGAGAGATTCTACAAGCGCTCCAATGCGACCATCGTCTATCCAAGCGGTTGCGCCTATCTGTAATTGATTGAGTACTCCGGGTAGAGTACAATTTGCCTGGAAACAGCTAGCATCCTTCGCACTAGGTATGTCACGGGTTAACACAAGACATTCCCCTTTAAAGATGCGGTGTTTCTGATTAGGCGTGATTACTAAGCCAAGCCGGGGCTTCGGCCCTGCCAGATCCATTAAAACTTTGCAGGAATGTCCAGTTTCTTTCTCTGCTAGATGGACATTGCCAATCATCGCTTCCCACAGTTCGGCGTTATCATGGGCGCAGTTAATGCGTACACAGTTAGTCCCTCGCTCAAGCAAATCCCGGACAAATTCGTAATGGCTGGCGGCTTCCATTGGCAATGTCACCATGATTCTGACCCGACGATGGGCTAAAGTCTTACCAAATATATCTTCGGTATTTTGCTGAAGAAGGCGATCGCCTTCCAGAAACGCCGCAATAGAAGGACGACTAGGTAAATTAGCCGGACTCACCTGACAGATTGCCCCCAGAGTGGCAATCACCGCATCTAAATTCGGTATGACTCGCGCTTCCAGACGACCCAAGGAGGATAAGCCCCAAGGTATTAAGGCAGCTTGCAGAGGGCGTAGGTCATGTCTTCGTAAAGCCATATAATGGGCAAGATTGAGTCCACTGCTGAGAAATGCTTGCCTCTGAATGCGCGATCGCCACTGCTTAAAAATGTCTTCTCCTTCTCGAACAACCACCTGACGCAGTTTTTGCAGCGTATCTAACAACCTGCAAGGATCAGATAGGTCTAACGTGGAGTAGTCAAAAGTATCTTCTTCTTGATTATGCTCTAGAGTGGAAACTACCATGAAATAACCTCTTAAAAGATTGCATTGAAATGAAACTTTAGTTTGTGCCTGCATTGCTGTAAGGGCAATCCAGATTTTTGATTTGGCTTTAAGTCGTTCATAAATTCAATTGCAACTGCTTCTGCAAGCGCTGAAAGGCTTCTGAGCAGGAGAGGGCACTAGATCGAAGCTGTGCCAAGTGCCGCGCCAGTTTAGCTTGAATTTGAGCCGAGTCCAGGAGGGAGGGAGGTGGGGTGTAGCAATGGGGGCGCTGTCTTTCAGTTGAATGCCGCCAAAGCCAAACACCACAGCTTGCCAGACTCCGCCTGCTGAAGCCCCATGAATACCATCTCTTGTATTGCCGCGATTATCTTTGAGATCGGTCAGGGCTGCCTGCATAAACTGCTTGTAGGCATCTGCTGCGTCACCTAGATTGGCGGCAAGGCTCGCGTGAATGGCTGGTGTCAGGGACGATCCGTAGGTGCTGTCTGTGCGGGGCGCGTAGTAGTCCCAGTTTTTTTGCAGCACATTATCGTGGGCTGGGAGGGCTTGCGTATCTCGCATCAGGTAGAGGAGCATCAGCACATCGGGTTGTTTGAGTACCTGCCGCTGATTGGTTTCGTCAATGCCAAGTACCGCTTGCATCGAGCGATCGCGGGGTTCATACTTGCTTAAATCGATATCCTGAAGCTGGAAAAACCCCTCAAACTGCTCGATTAGACCTGTTTTAGCATCGTGAGGAATATACAGCTTTGCAATCATTGTCTGCCAAAGCAGCCGATGCTCTGCGGTGAGTTGCAGTTGTTTTGCCAGTGCAGTCGCCTGATAGGGAAACGCATGTTGTAGCCACTCGTAGACAGCCACCGCCGTTTCGAGATGCCACTGCACCATCCGATTGGTGAAGGCATTGTTGTTGACCTGCTCATGGTATTCATCGGCTCCAATCACCCCGCACAGTTCATACCGTTCCTGCTGGGCGTGCCACTCCAATCGGCTCATCCAGAACATCGCCGTGTCCAGGATGATTTCAGCACCATAGTCGCGCAGCCAGTGGTCGTCACCGGTTGCCTGCCAGTAGTGCCAGACGGCATAAGCAATGTCAGCGCTCAGATGAATTTCGCGATCGCGGCACCAGATGCGTACCGCTTCCGCATAGGGATCAGTCGGCATCGAAGATCGAGGCGTTACCTCATCACCCGTAGCCGCGCTTTCCCAGGAAAACATTGCCCCCTGGTAGCCGCTATGGGTGGCTTTGCGCCGTGCGCCCTCCAGGGTGTGGTAGCGATAGGTGAGCAAGCTGCGGGCGATCGCGGGTTGCGTCAAGGTGAAGAAAGGCAGGATGAAAATTTCTGTATCCCAAAAAATGTGCCCCCGGTAGCCAAGCCCCGACAGCGTTTTGGCGGGAATGCTGACTCGAACGTCGTGGGAGGAGCCGCTGATCAGGAGTTGAAACAGGTTGTAGCGCACTACCAACTGAGCCGTGCGATCGCCCTCGATCTCGATATCGCTGTGTTGCCAAACGGCATCCCACGCCTGCCGATGAGCATCAAGTAGCACCCCATAGGCTGGCAGATTCGCCAGTTTGTCTTGGGCTGCCTGCACTGGCATCTCAACATCCTGGGACGTAAACACCGTCACGACCTTTTCGATGCTGATAGTCTGTCCCGCGATCGCACTAAAGGCGCTCATCAAAGTAGAGTAGCCGTGAGCATTCGTCACCTGAAAGGAGGCATCAGCGCCCATCACCGCCAGTTTGACAGCCATACTGAGTTCAATGTGGGAACTGCGGGTACGTACCTGTAGCCAAACGCCCTGCCCTGTCCCTTGTTCGATCTGTCCCCTATCGATCTGCTCCCAGTGGTCAAAGCCTTGAGTGTCGGGATAACCATTGAGGCTGGACTGTACCTCGATTTTCCAGGGAAACGGCTCCGCCAACGTGCCACTACAATCGATCGGTGTGATTTGACAGCGCAGTCCTAGTACGTGCTGATCGTCTAGGCTGGCAAAGCGCTGAAACTCTAAATCCAACGTCTTGCCAGTGGGACTACGCCAGCGCACTGAGCGGCTCAACAGCCCATGACGTAAGTCAAGCTGCCGTTCGTAGTGAAGGATTTCGCCGCGATCGAGCCGAAACCGTTCTCCGTTAACAGAAATCATCAAGGATAGCCAGTCAGGACAGTTTGCCAGCTCGGTGTAGATGACGGGCACATCGTCATAGACCCCATGAATTAAGGTGGTTGGCAACGCCTGTGGGAAGCCTTCCTCAAAACTGCCCCGCGTCCCCAAATAACCGTTGCCGATCGTAAAAACGGTTTCTCTAGCACACAACTGCTCCGGATCGAATTGAGGTTCGGTCACTGTCCAGTCTGTGTAAAGCAAAGCATGAGAGCCTGGAAGGGCATCATGTGGGTCAAGGGCAGGCAGATTTATTTCTCCAATTTTATTGAGGTCTAACATAGTTTTTCTTCAGAATTAAAAATCAAATTATTTATGGTCGGCACCAGTTTGCCATTCCTCAATCAGTGCGGATAAAACCGATAACCTAGTAATATGGTCTGGATTGGTTTCTTAAATATCGTATAATTTCGCAATTGCAAGGGAGTAAGTCAATTAATTATGGCGTTGAATATGTAGCCGATGCTGACAATGCCAACGGTCATCAACCCAATAAATACAGCTAATAGTTGTGGTCGCAGCACTTTTTTAAGAATCACCATTTCAGGAAGAGGTAGTGCTGTTACCGCCATCGTGAAGGCTAAAACTGTACCCATAGGCATTCCTTTATTTACCAAAGCTTCAGTAATTGGCATTACACCCGCAATATTTGCATAGAGTGGAACACCCAAAATTACTGCGATCGGCACTGCAAAAGGATTATTCGCGCCTGCATATTGCATAATAAAATCTGTCGGTACATAACCATGAATCCCTGCACCAATCGCAATTCCGATCACCTTTTTAACCCTTGCGGTCAGCCAAATTTTCGTAGCTTTTAATAGTTTGTTTACTTCCGCCAAGCTGTACTAGGGGGATATAGGGAATATTCATCACAACAAATAAATTGTGATGGGGGAGATCGAGAACCTCAGTACCGCCACTGCCAATTCCGAATTTCAGGCATATCTTCTCCATGTTCTGCGATGTATTGCTTGTGGTCGATGAGCTTGTTTTTCAGAAGCTGTTTTTCATGAGCGCCGATGCCTTGGAGTTGCGGGACGCGATCGATCACATCCTGAGCCAGATGGAAGCGATCGAGTTCATTGAGAACCACCATATCGAATGGTGTAGTCGTGGTTCCCTCTTCCTTATAACCTCGCACATGCAGATTATGGTGATTGGTACGGCGATAGGTAAGGCGATGAATCAGTAAGGGATAGCCATGAAAGGCAAACACAATCGGTTTATTAGATGTAAAGATACTATCAAAATCTCGATCGCTCAAACCATGAGGATGTTCGCTGAAGGGCTGAAGTGTCATCAAGTCCACCACGTTGACGACTCGAATTTTGAGATTAGGGAAGTGTTGACGGAGAAAATCAACAGCAGCAAGGGTTTCTAAAGTTGGTACATCCCCTGCACAAGCCATGACTACATCAGGTTCAACTCCTTGATCGTTACTTGCCCAATCCCAGATACCGAGTCCAGCCTCACAGTGTTTACTAGCAGCATCGATGTCGAGCCATTGTAATTCAGGTTGCTTACCCGCAATGATCAGATTTACATAGTTACGGCTTCGCAAACAATGGTCTGTCACCGAGAGGAGAGTGTTCGCGTCTGGGGGAAAATAAACCCGAATCACATCAGCTTTTTTGTTGACAACGTGATCGATAAAGCCAGGGTCTTGATGGGAAAAACCATTGTGATCTTGCTGCCAAACATGAGAGGTAAGTAAGTAGTTCAGCGAAGCGATCTGTTTACGCCAAGGAATCTGATGAGTAACTTTCAACCATTTAGCGTGTTGATTAAACATCGAGTCAATGACGTGGATAAATGCCTCATAGCAAGAGAAGAATCCATGCCGACCGGTCAGCAAATATCCTTCTAGCCAGCCCTGACACATGTGTTCGCTGAGAACTTCCATCACTCGTCCATCGGTAGCGATATGGTCGTCAGTTGGCAAAATCTCGGCAGTGGAGACGCGATTGGTAACTTCCAAAATGGCATTCCAACGGTTTGAGTTATTTTCATCTGGACTCATGATGCGAAAATTTTGGCTATCCAGATTCCGTTTCATCACATCCCGCAAAAACTGTCCCATAATGCGAGTAGCTTCTGCTTTAATTGTGCCGGGTTTTGGGACTTTCACAGCGTAGTCCTGGAAGTTCGGCAACTTCAAATCTTTGAGCAATAACCCACCGTTGGCATGAGGATTTGCACCCATACGGCGATCGCCTTTTGGAGCTAATTCTGCCAACTCTTCGATCAATCTCCCGTTTTCATCAAACAGTTCTTCTGGCTTGTAACTCTTCATCCAATCTTCTAGCAGTTTGATGTGTTCCGGCTTGGTTGCCAGTTCTGCTAAAGGAACCTGATGGGCGCGAAATGTCCCTTCAATGGGGATACCATCAACAACTTTAGGTCCCGTCCAACCTTTGGGAGTTTTCAGCACAATCATCGGATATTGAGGACGCTTAGAGAAGCCATTCGTGCGGGCATCATATTGAATGGCTTTAATTTCACGGATGATCGCATCGAAAGTTTCTGCCATTTGTTGGTGTAGAATTTCCGGATCGTCTCCTTCAACAAAATAAGGTTTGTAGCCGTAGCCAATCAATAAACTTTTCAGTTCTTCCTCACTGATTCTGGCTAAAACTGTCGGATTCGCAATCTTATAGCCATTCAAATGCAAAATAGGCAAAACAGCCCCATCACGAACGGGATTAAGGAACTTGTTTGAGTGCCAACTGGTTGCTAAAGCACCCGTTTCAGCTTCGCCATCCCCAATTACGCAGCAAACAAATAGGTCAGGATTGTCAAAAACAGCACCATAGGCATGAAGCAGCGAGTAGCCTAATTCCCCTCCCTCATGGATGGAACCAGGAGTTTCAGGGGCAACATGGCTCGGAATCCCACCGGGAAACGAGAACTGTTTGAAAAGTCGCTTCATACCTTCAACATCCTGGGAGATGTTGGGATAAAACTCGCTGTAAGTACCTTCTAGATAAGTGTTGCCAACAATACCTGGACCTCCATGACCTGGACCTGCAACATAGATGGCATTTAGATCGTGTATTTTGATCGCACGATTGAGATGAGCGTAAATAAAGTTAAGCCCTGGAGTTGTTCCCCAATGTCCCAGCAGCCGAGGTTTGATGTGTTCTAGTTTTAACGGTTCACGCAGCAGGGGATTATCGAGGAGATAAATCTGTCCCACTGAAAGGTAGTTTGCAGCCCGCCAGTAGGCATCAATATTATGGAGTTCTTGTGCTGTCAGGGTTTTTGGTGCGATCGCAGTAGTCAATATCATGTTAGGTATGAAATAAGGGTTTACGAATTATGAATTAGTAATTTGGAAACAGCTAAGGGTGAACCGATGAGTTGAGCAACTCGATAGGCAGATGCGATCGCTCCTTCATGCAAGCCATCTCCTAGATAAGCTCCCGCATAGTAAGTATTATTCTCTCCATTGGTAGCAACTACTTCATCTCGGTATCGAAAAGATTCAGTGGTATACAACGGCGTGTGATGTTCTTGAGTGTGAATAATCCGATTCATTATGCTCCTAATCCTTTTATAAACAGGTTTAAAATGGAGATATTTAACATTACATTCATACTGCTCTCTGTCCAGCATAGATATATCTAACCACCGATGCACCGAGCCAGCCTAAGAGAGAATACACGATGATTGCAATTAGAACATTGACATCCAAAATGTTCGATCCGCCACCAAAAACTGGACTGATAAATAAGGTGGAAAAAGGCGCAATGAAGGGGTCAGAAAAATTGTAAATAAACTGGGCAAATATATTTTTTGTATTTGCTCCGAAAAAACGCAATAAGAGGCGTAATGTCAGCAGGATTTCCAGCGCTCCAACTAGAAAGTAAATACTATTGATAATCCAAGCAAACGTAGCACTGCGTTTGCCAGTTTCCAGTCGTCTCTCTTCCTGTTGAAGTCGGAAAGTTTCTTCATCATCCTGAAGTTCTTGCCTACGCTCAGAATTACTCTGTTCATGAGGATTTTTATTCATGAGACATCTCCAAATTGATAAGTGGTATTTCAATCAGAATGGACGATAATATAATTCTCGCTTATTGATTACTCTGAAGGGCTATAGTTTGATTTATTGAGTGAATTGATTCATTACGATATAAATCGTTACCAAATTCAATAACACAGGCAGGAGTTAGAAGTTTTTAAAGGAATGGCACTAAGTTAAG
>NZ_NTFS01000311.1 GCF_002289455.1 Brunnivagina elsteri CCALA 953 | reverse complement strand
TGTCAATAGGGTTTGAGATGCGCTAACCCTGAGTATATTCCTTTAACCGTTATAGTGTCGGTTGTATTAAATACCAATATTTAAAAAATATCAGATAGACTCCAATACTGCTCGGTTAAGCCTTTTTTGGGCATTAGAAACAACCAAATTTCAAGGGTTGCAGCCTAATTTATTTCCTTAACCGAGCAGTATTGAGATAGACTCTCCAACATGCTTTCGCTTGACCTTTGAGATGTCTATACTATAAATGGTTAAAAAATCGACTTTTCGTTAAACGAAAACTGAGATTCTTAAGCCTCTCCCCTTAGTAAGGGGAGAGGTTGGAGAGGGGTTTTATATTAGTCAACCTTTAATGCATTCGCAGTATATTACTACTGCTCATTCTCTTCTTGCTTGGGATTTTCCGTTGCTTCCGAATTCCCAAAATCAAATAAACTGTCGGGATTAAAAAAATTATCCTGCTTGTTCTCTGGCTTGGGATTTTTCTTTTTCTCAATGTTCTGGGATTTATCAACCTGAGATTTCCCAGCTTGATTACCTTGCTGCTGTTTAGTTAAATTTTCAGCTTGTTTGGATATGTTATTAGATATATTATTAGCAGCTTGCTGAACCAGAGGATTAATTTTATCTTGCCAATATTTAATATTAGGTAACTTGTCAGGATTATTTCGATAAGACTGTACCTTGTCCCAATTACCCTGGGCAACAGCTTCGTCAATATCCTTAAATAAAGCCTCAGCCTTAGTCCAGTCGTTCTGCCACTGGGAAACCATCTTACCAGTTTCCTCAATACTCGCAGGCAAAGATTTCAATAAATCTAAAGCACCTTGCAAATCCCCAGACTCATACTTTTCCCTTGCTTTTTCAACTACTTGTCTATTTTCTGCTGGAGAATTACCCCCATTCGGTTGTGCAGAAGTCGTTGGTATGGGTTCAACCTGACTAGTTTTTCCTTGCTCAGTATTTTCACTGTTATTGCCAGGAAAAGTTAAGAAATCAATTGGATTTTTGGACTTTGGCTTTGGCTTCGGTGCGGGACGGTTTGCAATGACACTACTATCATTTATCGTTCGCATTGCAATACCTTTATCCCGCAGGCAAGTTATCCACTCTTCATTATTACCTACCACATCCGAGTGAACCCACGCCACCTTACCAGTATCCAATCGAACTTGTACCCAACCTTTCTTGGTTCGCGTTCCCGTAACCTCAAACCCAGTCTTCTCACTTGCGGTTTGTAAAATCGTCTCGCTTGAAATCGCAGTCGGTTCCGAACGAATATTTGCTTTTTCGCTAGTCACAGCCATACAGGTTTGTGCTGCCAAACTATTACCCTTCGTCCAATTTGCCGTAAAACCCTGGACATTTTTGACAACCCCAGGAGCAAAATAAGCAGCACCTCCCGCAAGTAACATCAAAATCAATATTTGCAGCAAATCGGGACCAGTTGCACCTCGATGCACAGGTTTTGCACTTGCGATCGCAGCTTGGGGTTCTCGGTTTCCTGGTGCTACTGCGATGGTTTTTTGCCGTGACTGGGGAGATGGAATTCGTGCGATCGCGTAGCTTTTCTCGCTACTGTATACTTTGGGGTATTCCTGCACAGAAGATACCCTCGCAGGCATAAAAGTCCGCAATGCTTGTAGTGCTTCCGGCGCATTTTGGTATCTATCTTTAAAATGATACCGTACCATCTTATTTAATACGGTTGCTAATTGCTGGTTAACTGGTACTAAATGTTGCCACAGAGTTTCACCTGTGTTTTGGTCTTCTTGCAAATCCATTGGTGCAATCCCAGTCAATGCCTGAATCGCAATGATTCCTAATGCGTAGATATCACTATTCGGACGCGGTTTCCCCTGTCCTTGCTCCGTAGGCATGTAGCCGGGAGTGCCGATTGCTACGGTAGCGGATTGCTGAATTGGTGCATTACGTATTTGACGAACACCTGGATATGAACCTGCACGCAGTTGCTTAACCGCGCCAAAATCGACTAAAACAAGTTTATTATCACTACGACGACGAATAATATTATCTGGCTTAATATCTCGGTGAATTCCCCCTTGGTGGTGGACAAATTCGAGAATATTTAGAATTTCATCTAAAAGTTGAATAACTTGTGCTTCCGTCCAGGTTTCACCAGAAACCAGTTCTTCGCTTAATGTATGCCCTTCAATAAATTCTTGTACTAAATAAAATTCTAGACTATCGTCAAAATAAGCTAAAAGTCGAGGTATTTGGTCATGATTCCCCAAACGTTCCAGGGTTTCTGCCTCACTTTGGAACAATCGCTTGGCAGTATCAAATATCTTAGAATCGCTACTAACAGGTTTGAGATGCTTGACCACACAAATGGGATTGCCAGGACGTTTGGTATCCTCTGCGATGTAGGTTTCACCAAAACCGCCCGTGGCAAGAACTCTGATAACTTTATAACGATAGTCTAGTAGCTTGCCAATCATATATCCTCCAAGCATGTTAACACCCAATTTGAACAGGTGGTAATAAATATCTCCAAATTTTCCACAGCAAAATCCGCTATTTTGATAAAAGATTTAGGCGAAAACCCAGTCTTTTATGAATATACTTTGTAATTTTTTGTAAATTTATTTCAAAATTCACATACAAGCACCCATGCCACCGAAAATAACCGACTCGAACCTATGGCATCAAGCAGAAATGCTGATGCAACCAGCATTTATCCGCGTCGTCGATAATATCCGCAAACAGCTTGACATATCACCCTGGAAAGGAACTTACCAAGACGTGTTAATTTGGGCTCCTGGCACAACTGAAGAAACCAAAGCAACAGTGACAAGGTTAGTTGAGGAACTGGAAACTGCGACACCGGAGCAAGCAGATGAAATTCGGCGAACCTTAGCAAAACTACCAATGCCCCATCCAGGATATCATCTGTGTTTACAGCGTCAAGAGCAGCAGGTACAGGTTGATTTGTGGGAGTTATGCTATGAGGTTTGTTTTCGGGATTACGTATCGGGGTATGAAGCAGTGGCTGTTGATACTAGTCTAATCGATGAACAGGGTGATGTGGATTGGAATCGGTTGGATTTGATGGCAAAGGAGTTGGTTGAGAGGGTTTTTGCCAAGTTACCTGAGTAGTTTTAGGGGTTTGGGGTTGGGATATGGCTTTAAGATTAAGTTCTGCTTATCGTAATAAAGCGTAAAGCCTCTGAAAATCGGGTTTCTCCTTAGGGAAAATCTCCAATCAACATAACAAACCGAGAAACCCGATTTTTCGCACCACCAAAAAGCATCAATAACCTTCACTTTATGAAGTACTTAGATAAGGGAGAAAACCCAAAAATTTGGGTTTTCTAATAATAAAAATTGTTTACTTACATTGGCTTCCATCGATTTAATGATTCTTTAATATCCTTCAATTGAGATAAATACTTAATCAATATTTCCTTTTGAAGATTTAATATTTCACGTATTTTATCTGCTTCTTCTTGTTTACTTTCCCGTTCTTTGAGCAAAAAGTCAAATTCATTTTGAAAGCTTTTGATATAATCGCTAATTTGTTGTTCAGCATTTCTGAAGTCTTTGGAAATTTGGTCTTCAATTACTCTTTCTAGAAGATGTTGATTTCGAGATACTTGTTCATCTATCTTTTGCTGGATTTGGCTGATTGTTTGACGCAAGTCTATTTCATAAAAATCAAGTTTATCTTCATATGGAACATCTACCTTGTAAACGTTATCTGATTTACAACAGCGACTTTCCGTTTTATCTTCTTTTCGAGTACGCTTAACTACTTCTTGTTGATGTTGTATTTTTGCATCAATCCCTTTAAATTCAAACTTTGGAAACTGGATTTCGTTAATATTTAACTTTACTTCTAAAGATTGTCCAAGATACTGAGAAATTTCATTTGATATTTGTTGAATATCTTCTTGTATTTTCAAGACTAAAGCTTCTCTTATTTGGGTTCCTTCCCTCACAAGCTTATCTTGAGTATCCAGCCACCAACTTTGAATGTGAGGTGAACAAAAATCATTAATAGTACTACTTATTTTTTGAGCTTCTTGTTTTGAATTGACTCTGATGATATGTGGGTCTGAATTATGTATACTTATGTTTGATACTTCTGGCATAGATTCGCGGAACTTGTCTTGCAAAGAAGAACGTGTTTTAAATATGGTTTTTGCAACTTTTGTAAAAGCTTTTGCACTAGGTATTAATTCTAATAAATTGATACCTATTTTTTCTGCAAAATCAACCCAGTCAAATTCTTTCTTGACTGTGGCTTGAGATAAAATGAGGTGACTAGAAGAAATCTGTTTCTCAGATTTCTTTTTTCTCGAACTAGCATAGCCATCTATTTCATTTTGGATAATTTCTTTTGCTTCAGAAGCAAAAATAGTCACATTTTGATTAAAACCTTGTACGAGCAACTTTTTTTGCTGTTCGACTGACTTCTTTACATTTTCTACCTTTCCCTTTGCTATCTCAGAAGTTCTTCTGTACTCTTCTATTTTTCCTTTCAATTCCTCAATACCCATTTCCCAACCACTAATTTGTGTATTGAGAGAATCTTCAATTGCCTTTGCAGATTTTTCAATGCTTGCTAAAACATCGCGAAGAAGATTCCATCCGGAATTTTGAGTAATAGTTTGAATGACAGTTTCTTGAATTTTAGGAATTCCACTATCAATTAAGGCTTGCGATGCAATTTTTCGAGGTGCGGGTATAATTTGATTTCCTTCCTCATCTTCTGTTGCATACCTGGAACTAAAAAACTTTTTAAAGTCTTTAATTTGACTTTCAGTCGCTTTTCCTTGGGTAATAAGCTTTGCTAAAAGTCCTTGTCTAGAACTAGCTGGATAAATAATTGGATTGGGAAAACCAAAGTTACTTAATTCTTGTCTTAAATCCTCTATAACATCATTTATCTCTCTATCTTTTTCTGTCTTTTGGTCTACTTTATTCAGGATAAAGTAAATTTTGCCTGTATTTCCTGCTAAAACTTCCTTCCTATTCTCGACAATATCCTTGAATAAATCGGAAACAGCATTATCTTTGTAGGAAGCATAATTTAACACGAACAAAATTGCATTACAGGTTCTTAGTGCTTCCAGTGCGGTTTGCTTGAGTGCTACTGTATTGAAGGTCGCAGATTCCCATTCATTTGGACCAGGAGTATCGACTAAAGTAAAGCCAGACAGGGATGATAAAGAATTGATAGCTTCAATCGGGTGTTCTATTTCAAAACGTGTAGTATTGTCAGGATTACCTGTTTCTCTAATTTCACGGGTACGTTTTAAGAATTTATCTTGAATCTCCTGTTGAATTTCTTCAGCTTTACCTTCAAAAAGAACAACAGGTTGAGTTTTCCCCTCTCGATATTCTAGAAGTCTTGGATTTTGGTTGACTGGTATATGCTTAACATCGGTACGGCAAATTGTACAAGCTGCGGTTTCACTCGCAAGAACATCTGCACCAATTATGGCATTTAAAAAAGTACTTTTACCTGCTTTCATTGCTGCAATTACAGCTACCTGATACTTCTGTTCCTTCAAAGCAGTTAGAGCTTTGTTAATATCATCTTCAAGACTCTGCAAACTTTTCGTCTCATCACCTTCGTTGATACGAGCTTGACGAATTTCATGTAGATATTGTAAGAGTTGTATACCAATTTGGTTGATGCTGCTGTGTGTTTCTTGAAATAGCTGGGATGACATAACTACCTTAATCTCAAAATAAATTAAGTTAAAACACGTATAGCTTAAATTAATAAATAAAATAATGGCTTCAGTGGTAGCACTTAGGGAATGAATATGATGCCTAAAGACTGCTTCTCCAGAGCATCCCACCTTGATATTCAATTTCATGTACAGATTTGTGTCGCAGCGTCAACCCCGATACTTTGTAGCGCTAGAATTTCTGGTACTTGTCCAAATTACTAAAGGATACTATGGAACCACAGCAAGTAGAGTCCAGTATGGTTCAGGCTGTAGGTTACGATGAAGGTTCGCAAACCCTCGAAGTTGTCTTCAGTAATGGCAAAACTTACAAGTATTTTCAGGTTCCGAAGCAAATATACGAGCAATTATTAGTAGCAGAGTCGAAGGGAAGTTACATGCAAGATGCGGTAATTGACTGCTACCAATACCGACAAATCCGTAAACGCAGTAAATAAATAAACCCGATTGTGGACGATTATATTTAAATTTAACTGAAAATTATACTTTTCAAAATTACAGTATGGCTTGGGTAAGTGGACAGAAACTACACAATAATAAGTATGAAATAAAACAAGAACTTGGAAGGGGAAGAGTTGCAATTACTTACTTAGCGGTAGATAGCAACAATACAAAAGTCGTAATTAAAACCTTAAATCCAGATATACTTAATCAACTTAGCGATCGCGATCGCAATTACCTAGAGTCAGGTTTTGCCGATGAGTCACGCAAGCTAGCATTATGCAAACATCCTAATATTGTCAGGGTGATTGAAAATTTTAAATACCAGCAATTAGATTGCATGGTGATGGAACATATCGATGGGGATAATTTAGGGAATATTCTCGCATCCCGTCGTCAAATCCCCGAAAAAGAAGCTTTAGGTTACATTCAGCAAATTGGACAAGCACTAATTGAAGTCCATAAACAGGGATTTTTACACCGTGATATCAAACCCGAAAATATTGTTTTGCGAAAAGGTACTTACCAAGTTGTTTTAATCGACTTTGACTTAGCACGGGGTTTTGATAGTCCCCTCACCAGTCGCGGAAATCGAGTAGATGGGTTTACCGCTATCGAATTATACTTTAATACAGCCAGAAGTCAACAGCAGCGAGGAGCTTGGACAGACGTATATTCCCTGGCAGCAACTTTGTATATGTTGTTAACAGGAGAAAAACCCGTTAGTAGTTGCGATCGCAAAGACAATAATATCGGCTTAAAGCCACCAAAAGAGCATAATTCTCATATTAGCGATCGCGTTAACCGTGCGATTATTCACGGGATGGAATTGGAAGGAGAAAAGCGTCCCCAAGCAGTGCAGGAATGGTTGGATGAGTTGGGATTAAAGCGTAAATTTTCCTTTTCTCGAATTCCCAAAATCCCCGTTTGGGCGGGAATTATAGGGATTCTATCAACATTAGCAATATTTGCGGCTTTAATATCCGGGGTTAAAGACGGTAGAGACTTGTGGAAAGATTTATTTCCCGATGCATCTCCCACACAAACGAATCCTGCAACAAAAGATACTCCGAAATAAAGACCTCTCCCTGGTTTAAACCTGTCCCTCCCCTCGCAGGGGAGGGACAGACTTGAATACAATTCAAGTCATGGAGAGGTCTTTAAGTATTATCCTGCGATCGCATTTTGCTCACACGTTCAATAAACTCTGGATAATTGTCCAAATCTTCCGGTAATTCAACAGGAGGCATTTCGATCCAAGTCGCTTCTGCATGTAATTTATCAACATACTGATGAAAAGCTTCCTTATCTTCTCGGTGTGTCAGGACATAAGTATGTAATTCCTTTCGACTCATGGTTTTAAAGTCAGGTTGGCTCATGCTACATACCTCCATCGACCATTAGGATATATTTCTATAATATTCTCTTCGCCTGCTAGGAGGAAAATATTTCCCGTGCGATCGTCAATCCGCAATAGGTTTATCGGTAAATAAAGTTTGCTAAACCACACACATAAATTAAAGCACTGTGTTTTCTGTTCTGCTGTTGGAGCCTTCAACACACCCTAAACCATAATTCGTTATTAGGAGAATTTTATCATTACAGGTTAAATATAAATATGACTACGTGGTTATACCCGCCACATTCAGGAAAATCATGTAAAAATCGAGAATATATGAAAAACTAACTCAAAAACTCAGTATATGTTCTGGAATGAAGGACAACTAATCCATAATAGTAAATACAGAATCGAAAGATACTTAGGTGGTGGAGGTTTTGCCGCTTCTAAAAATCTAGGTAAACCTAGTAAAGTCCACGGTGTAACTTTAAGCAATCTTTTCTAGTGTCTTGCGACT
>NZ_NTFS01000310.1 GCF_002289455.1 Brunnivagina elsteri CCALA 953 | reverse complement strand
TTCTTCCTTCTCTTCCTACCCTTCGGGTAGGCACGAAGTGACTTCCAAAGGTAGCCGCTCCGCGTCTAAGGCGTTCTCTGCGCCTACCTACGGTAGATACGAAGTAGCTTCTGTTGGCGATAGCCGCCCTGTAAGGGCTAAGTAGCCACTCCGTGTCGGCGGTTTAAAATATTGAATAGTTTAGTCTTAACTGAACCGTATTGGAATATAAGGGAACACAGAGAAATAAATCATCCAAAATCTCGTAGGGGTGGGGTCTCCCCACCCTTTTGATGATATGGTGATAAATCGAGGTTTAATTGCTTATTGTTCTACTTTTTCTGTGGGTAACTCGATATTTATCTGTGCATGACCATTGTGTTTGGGTAAAGCCATATTTGCCGGAACCCTGGGATATATGGGTTGATTAATACCATTTGTCGTGCTATTTTGTTTACTGCTGGTTTGGTTCCACAAAATCATCGATAGCAACCCATCAACTAACCCATTGGCATTACCACCACTACCACCACCAACAAGAATATCAGGGATGAGACGCACATTGCGATCGCCCACAATTTGCATCATCTGCATGGCAGTATAACCATTTTCTCCCAAAGCTTGCACACCAGCAAGGTAGGTTTCAGCTTTCGCATTACCCATTGCTCGAATACCTTCCGCTTCCCCAATCGCTTTTAACTTGATTGATTCCGCTTCCCCAGTAGCTTCTTGAATCCGAGAATTAGAATTCAACTCGGCAATTTTTACACCTTGCTCTGACTTCACCAACTCCTGTTGAATCTCAGCTAACGCAGTCTCCCTTACCAACTGCTGACGCTGGGTTTGTGCCATTTGCTGTACTTCGTAGGTCTTCTTCTGTTCCTCAGCAATTTTACGGGCAGTCAAGGTATGCATTAATTCTTCTGGTGGTGTAATCAAACCAATCAAAGAATCCACCGCTTGAACATCATAAGCACGCAACGCAGATTTGACATATTCCGACGCTTCCACTTGGCGATCGCTTCTGGCAGTCAAAAAGTCTAAAATGGTATATTCCTGGGCTGAGTTGCGGAAATAATTACCCACAATAGGACGCAAAACTTGGTCTATGACATTTTGCATCGAACCCAAACGGGAAATAACCTTTGGTGCATCCGACGCACCAATGTGGATAATTTGAAATATTTCTAAATCAAAACTAAAACCATCAAACGACAGCAACTTCAAAGCCGTCAGATTACTATCATAACCATGTTGACCTGTAATTCTGTCAGTGAAATTCAAAACAATATTTGTCGTCGGTACTAATTCAACCTTCATCACCTCAGTATTTAGAGGATGCTTACCTGGGTACAACGGTTCTACCCACACACCCTTATGTCCTTGCCGTACCAAACTGCCGTGGGTAAAAGCAGCACCACTGACATCTTCATGTTCTTTACCCACAAACGAAATTACCACACCTACATAACCAATGGGAATTTCCGTCATTGGTACTTTTTGAACATTTACCAACCACGGATTCAAGTTCCAAGAACCAGATAACAAAACTTGTTCTTGTAAACCCCTTTGCCCCCCAGCATCGAGGAATTTTTGACCATTTTGGAAATTATCATGTCCACCAGTACTACGTCCAGCAATTTCACCCGCAGCAATCGGAGAACCATCCAAAGTGGTGATAATACCAACCTTATCCGCAGGGATTTGATGTACCTGCAATTGTTCGTAAGTCATCCCATGCTGAGTAGCAGTAGCTGCTGTAATTACCTTAAACAGAGCCGTATTGATACGGTAAGTACCTGCGGTGAGAAAACCAATTTGTCGTCCCTTTTCTCCACCGTGGGTTAAAAACTTTCGTGCATCTTGGTAATTATCGCACTCAACAATCTTACCCAAAATCCGCTCTGGAGGAATCGAAGCACCATCAGCAGCAACAATCAAGGCAATTTCACCTTGAGGAACCATCACCACAGATTCTTTTTTGACAGCAAATTGCCAAGGGAAATAACCCCAGTACCAACCAGGAGCGAGGGTATCAGCTTGAAGTCCAGCTTCCCCATTGAGAGCAATTAACCGACTTGCGGGTAAACCCTTACCCGACAAGGCAAACTTTTTAACAACGATTCCAACTTCCCGCTCTCCAATTACCACCAACCCACCAAACAAGAGGGGAACGAAAAGAACAAAACCACCGACTATAACAATGGGAATCAGATTCCAAGGTTGTGTTTGTGCTGAAATTGTAGAAAGATGGGTGGGTACTTGGGCAATTACAGGTTTAGCTTGCAAAACTTGAGTGGAAGTTGCTAGCTGGGTATAGTTGATTTTGATAGGACTAGCATTTGCTGACTGTACATTTCCTGCTAATGCTACACTCGCTAGAACTGATGCTGCTAGAGTAAAAATTTTATTTGGTGACTGATTAAACTTGCGACAAACTGAAGCAACTTTCAAAGCTTTCATAGATTTCGCCTCTCCAGGCAAGATTTTAAGCCTAATCTAACCTATGACTTCATTTCCTCCCGGAAGGATTTCGGAAAACTGTTGTAATTTAATATTTGCTACAGGTTTCCCCAAAGGATAAACCCACGAAACCGGGAATACTCAAAACCAACATAACTATTTTCGATGCAACACCAATAAAAACCGGGTTTCTCCAATCTCCGGGTACTTGATGTCATAAAATATTATTCAGGTTTTCCCGTTGAGAGAGAAAGGGGGTTTCTTTGACTTGTCATACTAATTGGAGATTTTCTGTGGGGGAGAAACCCTTGCCAGTTTATGCTATGTTGTGAGTATCTTGTCAAACTCATATTATGGTTGCTTCTGTACGGCAAATATTAGACACCTTTGATCGCTTAACAGAATCCGAACAACAAGAAATCGCACTGGAAATTTTAAAGCGAGTATCGAATTTGAATCTGCCACCATTATCTGATGACGAGTTAGTATTAAATGCTGAGGCGCTTTTTCTAGAACTGGATCGACAAGAAGCCAATTATGAGTAGTCCAGAACGTGGTGAGATTTGGCTCGTCGATTTAGGTTATGTCGCAAAAGTCAGACCTTGCTTAGTTATCAGTATCCCAGCTTTTGAAGAAGACCGAGCATTAGCAACTTTGATTCCTCACACAACTAGTTATCGTGGTTCAAGATTTGAGGTCAGTCTCAATGTTCATTTTCTTCGTAAAGGAGTATTTGATATACAAAATATTATTACAATTCCTCATGCTAAGTTACTGCGAAAACTGGGAATACTGACTTCAGAACAATTGGTACAAATCGAAGAGGTATTGCTCTTCTGGTTGGGATTTGAAGATAATGACTTTGCAGAGTGAAGGAGCAAAATCTTGATTTTCAAAACCCCATCCTCAAAAAACGGGAATACTCAAAGTCAACATGACTATTTTCGATGCAACACCAATAGAAACCGGGTTTCTCGCGTCTCCACAATATTTCATGTTACGGAAGATTATTCAGGTTTTCGCGTTTAGGGAGAAAGCGGGTTTCTAGGAATTGTCGTGCTGATTGGAGATTTCTAGTAGGGGGAGAAACCCGCTTTCTGGGAATTGTCATACTAATTGGAGATTTTCTGTGGGGGAGAAACCCGCTTTCAGGGGATTATCATACTAATTGGAGATTTAGTAAAGTGATAATTTCCAATGCATTACAACCACTTTTACATTAAAATGAAATCTCATATACAGAAATGAAGCGTTAATTTAGTTATCGCGTGAGGTTTATCAGTGCGATCGCGTTCCCCCATGAGTCCCACCCAAATCCAAGATTTATCCAAGTCCAGTGTTGTTTCGATTTCTAAAGGTGTAAAACCGCAACGTGCATCCGGTGGTTTTGCATTGATTGATAGTTTGCAACGTCATGGTGTTGATTGTATTTTCGGCTATCCTGGCGGTGCTATTTTACCTATTTATGATGATTTATATAAAGTCGAAGCTTCTGGAAGTCTGATTCAGCACATCCTCGTGAGACACGAGCAAGGTGCTGCCCATGCTGCCGATGGTTATGCCCGTGCAACTGGCAAAGTTGGTGTGTGCTTTGGAACTTCTGGACCAGGAGCAACAAATTTGGTCACGGGTATCGCTACAGCTTACATGGATTCGATCCCGATGGTTGTAGTCACCGGACAAGTTCCTAGACCAGCTATTGGTACTGATGCATTTCAGGAAACTGATATTTACGGCATTACTTTACCAATAGTCAAACATTCCTACCTGATTCGCGATACAGCAGACATTGCGAGGGTTGTCGCAGAAGCATTTTACATCGCTAGTACGGGCAGACCGGGACCTGTTTTAATAGATGTTCCCAAAGATGTAGCCCTGGAAGAATTTGATTATATTCCCATAGAACCTGGTACGGTCAAATTACCCGGATATCGTCCCACAATCAAAGGAAATCCCCGGCAAATCAACGCCGCAATTAGCTTGATTCGCGAGAGTCGTCGTCCATTATTGTACGTTGGTGGAGGCGCGATCGCGTCTGGTTCCCACGAAGAAGTTCAACAATTAGCGGAATTATTTAATATTCCCGTCACCACCACATTGATGGGTATTGGTGCTTTTGACGAGCATCATCCCCTTTCTGTGGGAATGTTGGGAATGCATGGTACTGCTTACGCAAACTTCGCTGTCACCGATTGCGATTTATTAATTTGCGTTGGTGCTAGATTCGACGATCGCGTTACCGGGAAACTCGATGAATTCGCCAGCCGTGCTAAAGTAATTCACATCGATATCGACCCCGCCGAAGTTGGCAAAAATCGGGTTCCCGAAGTTCCCATCGTTGGTGATGTCCGCAAAGTATTAAAGGACTTATTGAAACGATGTAAAGAAGAAGGTGTCAAAGCATCTTCCCAACAAACCCACGACTGGTTAAACTTAATCAATCGCTGGAAAGAAGATTACCCCCTAGAAGTTCCCCACCATGCCGACAGCATTTCCCCCCAAGAAGCCATAGTCGAAATTAGTCATCAAGCACCCAACGCTTTCTACACAACCGATGTCGGACAACATCAAATGTGGGCAGCCCAATTCCTCAAAAATGGTCCCCGACGCTGGATTTCCAGCGCTGGCTTAGGTACAATGGGTTTCGGTGTACCCGCAGCTATGGGGGCACAAGCCGCATTCCCCGACGAGCAGGTAATTTGTATCAGTGGTGATGCTAGCTTCCAGATGTGTCTGCAAGAATTGGGAACTTTATCACAGTATGGTTTAAAAGTCAAGACAATGATTTTAAACAACGGCTGGCAGGGAATGGTGCGACAATGGCAGCAAGCATTCTACGGAGAGCGTTATTCTTCCTCGAATATGGAAGTGGGAATGCCCGATATTAAATTACTCTGTCAGGCATATGGCATCAAGGGGATGGTAGTTGAGAAACGGGAAGAATTAGCAAGTGCGATCGCAGAAATGCTCGCTCATGATGGTCCAGTAGTGATGGATATTCGCGTTACCAAGGATGAGAATTGCTACCCGATGGTTGCACCAGGAAAGAACAATTCCCAAATGATTGGTTTACCAAAACAATTACCAAAAGCTGATATCCAGCCAGTTTTTTGTAGTAATTGCGGTGCGAAAAACTTGACTACTAATAATTTTTGTCCTGAGTGCGGTACAAAATTGTAATAGGTTAGTTACAGAGATAAACTGTCCCAAACTGTTGTAGGGGTGGGGATACCCCACCCCTACTTACGAGTGATAGATAAATCTATAATTGGGGATATTTTATTTTCTGGAAGTCCCTACTCAAACAAGTAAGAAGTAAAAAAGCAAAAGAAAGAAATAAAGCTAATTTTATAGGCTTTTCAGCTATTCTAGATAGTCGCTTTATTTCCACTAACCGACACTAACTTAAATAAAAAAATTATAGGGGTGCAAAATCTTGTACCCCTACTTAATCTAATATTCAAATCTGCGTAGTAATTAACTAAGAACTACTGTGTTAACAACAAATCGTTTTAGAAAAATATGGCACTGTTCAAGATTGCCATGTCTAACTTCTAAGTATGCACGAATAAACAAATAAACTAATTAATAAACTAAATTTCCTGTACCACGTAATTGACGCAAGCTATTCATACATAAAGGACAATCACAAGCAAATAACGCTATTGCTGCATCGCTTTCTTCTTCTGTAAAATCCAGCATTGCGACATTTATATCTGATTTACCCTGAGCTATAGTTGCCGAAGTTACAGGTTTTGCTTGTGAACTTCTCTCAGAATCGCGAATGCAGATAAAATTATGACCACCGTGAGGGTTAGTAATACAGGTTCTGTTATCCTGAGTGTGGATTAATTTTTGCTGCATTGCATGGGCAGGATTAACAATAGCTAAAGTTGACATTAACGAAGTAAAAATTGTCGAACTCGAAAACAAAGTGAGAATGAATTTCTTATTCATGTTTTTCCTTAATAAACAAACCCAACCGCCTACATTATTCGATTATTTGGTAAAGGTCAAGTTCCAAATGAACGTAATAGAATTTTGGACAGTTATGACATAAATAAAGTTCCAAAATAAAGTTCCAAACTTTACTTTGGTGGATAGAGAATATAGCGATCGCACACTCAATATTTACCTGAATATTCAACTAAATACTCAACAAGAATATTGCGATCGCATACAGTTTACCGAAATACCGTAGTAGAATATCAATCTCAACTGCATTAGGACTGTGCGAACATAGAGAATAGTCCAGAGGTAAAGCGGATGAATATTGAAACAGCCACAAAGAATTATATCGATAACAAGCAGGTAAGACACAAAAGTCTGGGATTGATGCTCATTGTCGATTTATATCCATCCCGAATAGACAGTGTGCGGGTTAAGCTTGCGAATGGAGTCGAGATGGATTGCCAATTAGACTTTCTAGACCAGGTGTAGTCATTTAAATAATATCATTCGTAAGGGTGGGGAGACTCTACCCTTACAATTGTGGGATAATTTAATTTTTGGTTGCTATTAGTTCATCACAGCAGATTATTTTTCACCCTGAGATTTCCTACTTTAGAATAAATGGTGGGAACCAGAGAAACAAGTATCAAATACATGAGTAACATAAATTCAATTGCCGAAAAAGCCCTTTTAGAAAGGCAAAAATTACCCGACGCGATCGCATCACGAATGTACAAACCCAGTTATGATGGGTTGGGTTTAGGAAATATTGCAGCTTTAGCTTTAGATTGGTTATGTCCAGAAACACCAACATTAAGCTCACAACAAGCTTTACCGAGTTTCAATCCAGAATTATTAGGTGTCAAATCGGTTACAGATGCTTGGCTGGATTGGCAACAGCAAGCACCGATTAAACATGTGGTGCTATTAATCTTGGATGCTTTGGGGTACGACCAATTACAGACATTAATGAATGAAGGTGATACACCAAGATTAACTGAAGCTTGCCAGAAGCAGCAAGCTTTTTTTATGCCTGCAACATCCGTATTTCCCACCACAACAGTAACAGCATTAACCTCTGCTGCAACCGCTTATGCACCTGCTCAACATGGTTTAATTGGAACTCACGTCTACTTCCAAGAAATTGGTGGTGCGGTAAATCTGATTGGTTTTCGTCCGAGCGTTTCTCCCACTTCCACACCCTACTTAGACAATCAACTCAATCCCGATACTTTAATACCAGTACCAAATATCTATCTACGAATGGAGAAAGCTGGTGTAAATGTAGAAATTATTAATTACCACTACTTTAAAAATTCAAGTATTAGTCGTTTTACAAGTGCAGGAAGTAGCGCGGGTACTGATGGGTTTGTTGGATATTTGACACCACCAGATGCTTTTAGTCAATTGCGATCGCATTTATTATTAAAATATCAATCCCAAGATAATAATCCCAGTTTCACCTACCTTTATATCCCCAATATCGACACTTTAGCCCATCGCTATCAACCCTTAAGTCCCAATTATCGAGCAGAAGTAGCCGCAATTGACTTTTCCCTGCATCGGGAATTATTCTCACCATTAGCAGGACGTAGCGATACTGTACTATTATTAGTAGCAGACCACGGTCAAATTCCGGTTCATCCAGAAAAAATTGTTTGGCTGGAAAAACATCCAACTTTGACGGAAAATTTATTTCTGCAAACTGGAGGTTCCCGCTATCAGTATTTACAT
>NZ_NTFS01000031.1 GCF_002289455.1 Brunnivagina elsteri CCALA 953 | reverse complement strand
CCTCAAGTCATTGCTCACCGTTGTGCTTACCTTAATGGATTAATCTTTGCTCGCTAAATAAAAAGTGGGATGCTCCCGATTTAAACAATGTCCTTGTAAAACCCAATCCTGCGAATCACCGCGATTTTCTACCAACTTTTTCGCATATTTCAAAGCATCTGTATAATCTTCCTTCTCCCAAAACCCATCAAATTCCTTGCGATAGGCAACAAAACGAGGATTATCCTCTTCTTCCATATCCATTTCTTCCAGCGCTTTCATAATATACTCATGCTCCATTACCGCATCTTCTGGTAATGCTTTTATACGATAATTAAAATCTTCTCTGGTATCCGAGTAGTTACTAGTTAAATCTCTAGCTAAACCCATACTCAAACCTGCTTGAGCATCATTTGTGGTAAAACCATTTGTAATTGTCTCAGATTTCATCCCCAAACGTTGTTGTAATTCCTCTTTGGTATACCAACATCGCAAAAAATCGACAAATAAACGTATTGATTCCTCTCGCTGTTTCTTAACTTCCAAACAAAACCGCATCAAAGGTTCGCGTAATTCATAAAATGATTCGCTTCCTATCTTTTCCAGACATACATAACCTTTGCTACACAATTCTTTTAGCTGACCTGATGTAATTTGCTCGCTAATAAAACAACGTTTTGCGATTTCTGTCATTATTACTGGATGACGACGCTCGACTAAAAACTCGATAATTTTGCGTTGCTGTGGAGATAGATATTGCATTTTTGTTTGATAATATGGTGTCAAATCATCGAGCATCTGCATAAATGGTTCAACTAATTCATCGAGGGATTTACGAGTTATAAATTGCGAAAAGATAACATATATACGAGGATTTCCACCTGCAAGATGATGGATTACACGAATACGAGAATATCCTGCCACTGTGCGAATAAATGATTTGAGTTCGCTATCTCCTTCTAATTCTACAATTTGTGTTAATAAATCTACTGCTTCGTTGATTTGTAATGTTTCTAAAAAATAAGGATAGAAAAAACCATAAAATGGGTCATCTTGTCGCTTAATTCCATCAAATAAACTTTGAGATGTGGCTAATATTGAAATAAATGAATAGTTTTGGATATAAGCTCGTAATTGTTTTTGTCCAATATCATCTAAACCCTGAAATAAAATATCTAAATTTTCGGCAATGATTAATAGTGTTCGCTTACCAATAAATTCTTTGAGTAGAGATGCAGCTTTGAATTCGGCATTTTCTGGCGATAATTCATAGAGTGATTCAACTTCCAAATTTAATGTTTGATTGTATTCATCCGGATATTCTTCTTTTATGACTCGAAAAATTCGCTGTAATAAACTTAAAAACGAATCAATACCCCATTCCTCCTCTCGCAACCAAGCAATTACTAACTTATCGCGTAAGTCTTCCATTTGAGAGATACGATGATAAACCAGCGACACCAGATGGGTTTTCCCAATACCTCGCATTCCCACTAATAGGCGAAAATGTTTATTTTCAGAAGTCGCACTTTCGCGAATTGCATCCACTAAATCATCAGCTAAATCGTGCCTTTTAACAAAGATTTTTTCTAGCGTCTCTGCTGACATTGAACTAGGAGTAAAACGGGAGAGAAAAGAAGTTTTCATAGGATAATATCAAATTTACATAATCTGCGAACTGCCAGATTCCCGACTTCTAACCATGCTTGTCGTCAGATTTAAGACTTACCACAGAAGTCGGGAATCTTGAACCAACGCGAAAACGCTACATTCTCACTTTATTTAATCCATATTCCTTAAATTCCTCATATACCGAATTTAACCGCGCAATAAATTCCAATATCGCTTAATTAAAGAATAGCGAAAACGATATGTTCTGTCAGCTTGGCGAACAATATAATAATCTCTTTCCAAAGTTCTTAATACATTTCTTGCTATTTCCTTATCTTGTGTTTGCGCTTCATTTTTCAACTTGTTAAACAAATCATCAAATAACAGCGATTTATCTTCCACAGCAAATATATCCAGTATATTCAACGCATAAATGCACTGCTCATTTTTATAGTAATTGTCAATGCGATCGCGATAATGATCCATCTTCCAGGGATTAAGCGGGTTTAGCAAGCACTCATTGATAATTTGGTCTATTTCTGTTGCTTCAATTGCTCTACGTCCCATTTTCAATTGAAGCACTAGATGGTGAATATAAAAAGGAATCCCATCAACAGCTTGAGCAATTGCTGCCGCACTTTCGTATACATTGGAAGTGACAATTTTCTCACCTTCTAATAAACAACGGGCAAGACGAGTTGCATCATTATCCAAAAGTGCTGGCACATCTGCACTATACATATCGTTGATTGGTTCATTACTATATCCAACTTCCTTCAACTTCCCAACCACATGATGCAAACCAATCGAACCTGTAAACACCATTCTTACATCGGGATAAGTTTGACGAATTGCTCGTAATGTATCCAAAACTTCCATTGCTTCTTTGTCGCCGATATTACTTAACATATACGGCACTTCATCCCAAAACAAAATTACTTTCTTGTCTTGATTCTCCAACAAATCAGCAATTGTAGTGGTTAATAAATGCTTCCAATAGGCAGCAGCAAATTCGGGTAATTTTACACCCATTATTTCCGTACTACTTAGCTGCGTTAGTAATTGTCGGGTTTTTCTGGCAGTTCGTCTTAACTTTGTCAAATATTCCTCGACATCCTGCAATACCGTCTCGACAAATTCCAAAGGCGATCGCACTTTTTCTAAATCGTGGTACATCGATAATTTATCTGGTGGTGGTTCCGCTTGCATCTTTTTAATAATGCAAGTTTTTCCCATTCTCCGTTCCGCACTCAATACCAAACTTTGGCGTTCTAAAATATCCCAAAAACTCGAAATTAAACCTCGTCTACTTTGAGAACTGTAGTTTTCCACAAAGACCTTGAGATTGCTACCCTGCGGGTAGCCACTTTGTGTCTACCTTACGTCGCAATGACGGATTTGAATCTTAAAAAAAACTCCGGGTTTCATCATGGACGAGGTTTAGGTCATCCCTGCCCACCACTTCAGAAGATGCAATTTGTCCCCCTGGATTCGCTTTCATATTTCAGCTATCTCTAAAATACGTCGCCTTTATTATAAATGCGATCCTAAATGCGATCGCTTTAATTACATCCATTCTGACCAAAATTGAAACTACCACCCCTACAATCAAACATATGCAAACCGAATTTCTGCGATAATTCCTCGCAAACTTTCACCCCACGTACGCTATTTCCCCGCGAATCTAACAAGGGTGAAAATACAGCTATCCCCATTTTCCCAGGAACCACAGCAATAATTCCCCCACTGACACCGCTTTTTGCCGGAATCCCAATTTTATATGCCCATTCTCCCGCAAAGTTATACATTCCACAGGTGTACATGACGCTGAGAATATCTTTAACATAACGACTATCAACCGCTTGTTCCCCTGTGATTGGATTCACTCCTTTATTTGCCAATGCTGCTGCCATGACTGCTAAGTCACGACAACTCACCATGACAGCACATTGCTGAAAGTACAAATCCAATGCTTCTTCGATATGTCCATCAATCATGCCAAAATTCAACATGAGATGAGCCATTGCCCGGTTACGATGTCCGGTACTGCGTTCCGATGTAAACACAGACATGTCAACATATACATCCTTTCCAACATAGCGACGATACATATCCAGCATCCGATTGAGACGTTCGGTTGCCCCTTTACCTTTAATCAGACTTGTAGTTGCGATCGCACCTGCATTCACCATCGGATTATATGGTCGTTTCGATTGCTCGTCCAAAATAATCGCGTTGAATGCATCCCCCGTCGGTTCAACCCCAACCCGCGTCAATACATAATCCCTACCGTGGTCTTCCAATGCTAACCCGTAGGCAAAAACTTTCGACATCGATTGAATGGTAAACAACCGATTAAAATCCCCAACTTGGTAAACTTCACCATCGACTGTCGCCACGCAAATACTAAATAAGTCGGGATTTACCTTCGATAACTCCGGAATATAATCTGCGATCGCACCATCCCCCAAGTTTTTGTATTTGCAATGCAACTCATCCAAAAAAGCTGGAAATGATGGCGCAATAATTCCTAATATTTCTGACTTTAAGCTTTTTGACTCTTGATTTTCTGAATGTACCATGCAGCTAATAACTTGACTTTATTATAAAATTATAGTTTTAGAGTTGATTCGCAACCATAATATGCTTGCAAAGTATGATTTCAACCTGTTTGATTTTCCCATCATCTGTATAACTTTCAAAACAACTTTGAACCTAGAAATTGTCACAATCGCCACACTCAATGCTGGCAAAGCTTGGCAATGTAGATATGGTGAATATTTTTTGACAATTGATTAGTTAAACTTAACTAGCTTTTACGCAGCTTGATGTTTGGACATTGAGTTTCAAATATCTCTGAAATGGCTTTTGGTTATACATTAGCAGGTTTAAAAATTCCCACTGACAAGCTAATATCTGATTAATGATTATGATTAGTTATATAAATTAAACAGAAGTATCAATTTTCATTGCATTTTTGTTCGTATTATTACTTCAGCGTCAGTATTATTACTGCTATTTTAATGTAATTATAATAACGTTTTCCTGATTTGAGTTTTCCAAATTACCAGCCTTTGGGCAGGCTCATACTTACTTCCTCAGGTACTTAAAGGCAAGATTAAGAATTGACTTATTTGGCTAAAATCGCGACTAGTATATTACGTACAAAAGATAGGGAGGAAGAGGATTTGAGGCTTTTAGGGTTGGAATTTAGAAGGCGATATTGAAATATATTTGGTTCCAAAATAAGTGTTAAGTTTCAAAACAATTTTCGTGTTTTTTTCAAAAAATTGTTACATCGCGAAAAAGCTGATTATGTCTAGGTTGTAACCTTGTAAAGTAATTGTCAGATGACGAAGTTTACCAAACTTTACGGAAAAACCCCGATCCCCAAGTGCAAATGTTCGTGTTAGTCTGTTGCAGTCACAAACAAAAAGTGAAAGCGGAACGAGTTCAAGATTCTGCATATTTATTGTACTTAATTAAGTGCGTAATAGCAGACCAAATCAAGTAGCTCAGTTCCCGTGTTACTTTCAATTAGGACACATGAATCATAGATATTTACTAACTGTTTTCGCCCTGCTTAGTGCATTTGTGGGCAACCCATTGATAGCTCAGAGCCAAACGACCGAGCAATCAAATCCGAAATTACCTTCATCGCCATCGGGTGATGTGATGAAGGTAGGGGAGTACCAAAGTAAAACAAGTACTCCTTCTGCAAGCGATGCAGTGGCGGAAATTCACACGCACAATAAAGCGGGTCGTCAAGCAGCTACACTTTACATCCGTAACATTCCGATTCTCACTTTTGTGGGAAAACAACAGGTAGCAAGCACATCTAACACAGAAACCAAGGTCGGTGCCATTGGTAATGTAACTAGTGAAACAGGTGTCGTACAAAAACAGTACGCCCTCACTGCTAGCAACCCATCTCCCATAAAGGTTGCGACTGTTGGGGAAAATGCGGATTTGTCAAATCAGGTTAATCCAAGCAACGACGATCCAATTCAGAGAGCGAGTGTAATAGCGGCTCGCATCAATGACTTAGTTCGTCAAAAAGTCGATGCCAACAAGATTATAGTCAGTTGGCGGCAAACAGGTGAAATAGCAACCACCAACCAAGCCAAAAATAAGAATTTAGCTAACCAAGAGTCTGAAGGTCGTTACGTCATCAAAGTTGATGGTCGAGAACTCGTCGCGATCGATGGCAGCACCAGCTTGCCCGACTCCACCAATAATCAAGCGCAAGACGCATTGCAAGCCACAAATCGCCTCCGTAGGTTGATTGGTAATGCATCTCCGCTCAACGAGATTGCAGGTTTACCTGCAAATGTGCCTGGAATCTCGATACCTAAATTGCCCGATCAAATTGCGATCGCACCCGTTAGATTAACCCTTCGTGGTATAGCCTCATTCTACGGCTACGATGGTTCGGGCAATAAGACAGCGACAGGTGAGCGCTTCAACCCTGAAGCAATGACAGCAGCCCATCGTCACCTACCCTTTGGTACAAGGGTTCGTGTCACCAACACCCACAATGGGCGATCGGTAATCGTGCGAATCAATGATCGAGGACCATTTATTCGTGGTCGAGTCATTGATTTATCCTACGGTGCTGCTCGCATTATTGGAATGATTGGTAGAGGCGTTGCACCAGTTAAAGTTGAGGTTTTGGGACGGTAATACCCAATACCTAATACCCAATAATTAACACAAGTAGAGACGTTACATGCAACGTCTCTACTTTTTGATTTTTCCGATTGTTTTTTCCAATTTGTCGTAATACCCCATCCTTTCTCCCTTGCTGACTTGCTGAATTTAGATAAACTAACGGGGGAGGGATCGATATAATTAGGGGTATTTTGTGCGCCTGCTAACGACAGTTGCAGCTTTACGTTGCTATTTAGCCAAATGCGGCTTAGAAACAAGGGATTCACAATTAATTGAGCCGCTACAATTTGAAGTAACAGCTTCTCACCAAACAGCAGTTGGTTTAGTGCCGACAATGGGGGCTTTGCATCAAGGGCACCTAAGCTTGATTCAACAGGCGCGAACTGAAAATGCCACGGTAATTGTGAGTATTTTCATTAACCCCTTACAATTTGGTCAAAATGAGGATTTTCAGCACTATCCTCGTACATTCGACCGCGACCGAGAGATATGTGAGGAGGCTGGGGTTGATGTAATTTTTGCACCGACTCCTCTTGAGTTGTTGGGGAAACATTCTCTCCAGCAAACTCCTGAGGAGTTGCCGGGGAGACGCTCTTTCCGGCAAACTCCGGAACCGATAGGGATGAGGGCGAAGTATATAGAAGAGTCAAAACTAACACAGGTTATCCCTCCATCTGCTATGACATCTGGCTTGTGTGGTCGTTCTCGGCTAGGTCACTTTCAGGGTGTGACGACGATTGTTACTAAACTTTTCAACTTGGTACAGCCTGATCGAGCCTACTTCGGTCAAAAAGATGGTCAGCAGCTGGCTGTGATCAAAAAGTTGGTTTGTGACCTGAACATGCCCATCGAAATTGTTGCTTGTCCGACGGTACGAGAAGTATCTGGTCTTGCTTTAAGTTCGCGCAATCAATATTTGAGTGCCACTGAAAAGGAAGATGCTGCGGTATTGTACCGAGGTTTGCGACGTGCGATGGTAGCATTTAAAGCAGGCATTCGTAATGCCAACAAGTTAATTGCGTTTGTGCAGCAAGAAGTGGCGATGGTCAGTACTGTCTTAGTGGAATATATTGAATTGGTTGAACCGACTACTCTCATGCCATTGGAAACTATTCAGGAGGAAGGAATGCTCGCGATCGCAGCTCGTTTGGGTTCTACACGTCTTATTGATAACACCTTGCTTCGCGATCGCAAGCCGATTATCGCCATTGATGGTCCAGCTGGTGCTGGAAAATCAACTGTTGCTCGTCTCGTCGCTGCAAATCTAGGTTTAGTCTATTTAGATACTGGAGCTATGTATCGAGCAATGACATGGTTGGTACAGCAGTCAGGTATTGACCTTGATGATGAATGTGCGATCGCAGAACTAGCTGCCAAATGCGTAATTGAACTTGCTCCCAGTCAAAATCTTGACTCTCCGGTTCAAGTATGTGTTAACGGCTACGATGTAACGACTCAGATTCGTACCCCAGAGGTGACATCAAAAGTATCGGCAATAGCCGCACAAACTGCGGTTCGTCTCGAATTGGTGAAACAACAGCAAAACTGGGGTAAAAAAGGGGGTTTAGTTGCAGAAGGACGAGATATTGGTACTCATGTTTTCCCCGATGCGGAAGTCAAAATCTATTTAACGGCATCAGTTGAAGAACGGGCACTTCGTCGTTTACAAGACTTTAAAAAGCAAGGTTTGCCGGAAGTTGATTTAGAACAACTGGAAAAAGACATTGCTGAACGGGATTGGAAAGACAGTACCCGCAAGGTTTCTCCACTGCAAAAAGCCGACGATGCAGTTGAAATTAAAACTGATGGTTTACATACCAGTGATGTCACTGCAAAAATTGTTGACTTTTATCAGCAGCGTTTATCCCAGATGTAAATGGTATTAACTAGTACCGCTTGGCGTAAATATGCCTACCATTTAGGGCTTGAATTTAGTCCTCTTTTAGAGGACTTTCGCTATTAGACAGAGGTTTATAACCTCTGGCTCTCTGGCTCTGACGGGTTTGGTATTCACAATACTCGGTTTACTTGCGCCGTGTTGTACTAGTACAAGAATTCAATATTTAGAATTCAATAATTCTTTATCTGAAAGCTTTTCAGGGAAAATGAATGGTTTGTATGTTGTATATCTAGCTGTACTAGTTCAACATAATGGTGAGTTATTAACGGTAGCTCACCATTTTTCTGAATTTTTAACAAATAGTATTGCAGTACTATATTAGTCTTGATTTAAGGCTGAAATTCCAGCCCACTAAATACCTCCTTGATAGTGCCACTATTCCAATCCTTGAGTGCCAGTTGTTAAAAACTGCTAAACTACTGCACCTGTAGTCCCGTAAAAATGGTAAAAATGTGATCGAGGAATTGCGTGTGCGATAAATCTCCGAAAGAGTTGCTCTCGCGATCGCATTTTACTAGGGGTATCTCAAATGCTGGAACAATATCTAAAATCTAAAACCAAGCCAAATTATCGGATTACTTGGAGTAACAGACTTTTAATTAACCTTAATTTGTTACAAATTTGGAGAGAAACTGGTACAGTAGTTCTATCGGTTTATTCTTGTATTTATCAACCAAAGTTTAGAATCAACCTTAGATGTAGTTAGGTGTGGGGATTTTCCATCCTACCGTAACGCGATTTCAAATCCAAAATCTAATTGACAAGCGTCTTTCAAGCGTCTTTAAATGTCAATAACTCAGCCCTAAAGGGACTGAGCTTGTAAGTAACAGGGCTTACGTGTAAGACTTACGCTCATTTGAGACGCAGTTTGGTACGAACTTCCGAATGTTTCCCTAGTTCGGATTATCTTTAAACTATCTTGTTAATAGTGTTGCTTAGGGCAAGACATCTTAACTGTGTTGAGCGAGGGGACTTAAACAGGTTTGCTGGTTCCTGGGATTATATCCATTTAAAAATCAGCATACAAAAACACGGTGGTTAAAACCACTTGTGTCGCTTCCCTCTCAGCACTAAAAGTGACTGAGTTTCCCGCATACCGTGAGGTTTTATGAAAGCATCTGCAAAATTCGATTTCGAGGATGAGAGATTTAACGCACCACCTTCTCAAGTGATTCCTTGGTGCCAAATGATAAATCCGCGATATAACGATGATGGGGTACAGTCTCACGGATTAGCGGTTAAACTCGATAATGCTCAATCTGTAGGATTTACACCAGATAGTAACTGGCAGAAAGTTGAGCATGAATTCACATCTGGAATCGAAACAGTTTATCTAAGTGCCACTCCAAGAGTAGTTATAGTACGTCGTGGTCCCCTATCGGTGAAAGACAGGGAAACAGGAGTAAAACTGGGGACATTACGGGATAACTATGAAGCATTTTTAGCAGATAAACTCAAATTTAAAACCTTTACCCGTTACCTTGTGTTTTTGGTGGATGAAAATCAAAAATTCCTGCATGAATCACCATTACAATTAACGTTACATGGTGCAGCTGGAGCAAGTTTTAGTAAAACTTATTGTGAATACCAACAGGGAAGACCATCTGGTGGATTCGTGATTGAACTCGAACGTGCATATGCCAATTTTCGTCAACAGCCAATCATGCCGAAAGGTGCTTTATTTCATGCTCACGGAATTTTTTGCCCAATCATCGAATCTGAAGAAAGAGGAATTCATCCGAATATTGTTTTAGTTGCTTCGACAACTAACTATAAACATCCCACACCTACAACTTTAACCCAATATTTAATTGCTTCCGATTCTCCCGAATCAGCAATTATTACCAGAATATTTGAAGATTATAAAGAATTTGGCAAAGAACAACCTCGCACCGAAAATAATGGTAATAGCGGGAATAACGGGAGTAATGGGAATAACGGGAATAACAACAAGATGGCAATGGCAGGAGTTGCAAACTCTTCTTACGTTTATGCAGATGAAGACGACTTTGCGTATCCACCCTATTAAATAATACAAGTATTGTTGAAACCGTAGAGACGTTCCACGGGAACGTCTTCCTCTCCAAGATTTTTTTTATTTATTTCTTTGTTTTGGTATATGGTGATATTTCCTTACCAAAAAGAGTGCGGTACATCAACCGATAAATATCGGTATTATCAACGGTACTTGGTAATTTATCGGCATTTAATCCATGTGCTTTAGAAACGATCGCACCTGCATTATCCCCTCCAGTTGACCAACCGATGGCAAAGGGAAAACGTTTTCCTTCTTGATTTGGAGCGGAAACGAATGGAGGTGTTAATTTGCCTTCTTTACCATCCCAAGGTGCCCCATTTTCGCTTTTTTCGGGAATTGGTTTATCGAGGGGAAAATCTCTTTCTGTAACTCCAACTAATTCTAATCCCCCAGCATCACTATCTGCGGCGGTAACTAGTAATGTATTTGGATTTTTCTCTACATACTTCATCGCAATACCCACCGCATCATCAGCACGTTTCATTGCTTCTAATGCACCTTTGGCATTATTAAAGTTGGAGAAATTATCTGTACCTTCTTCCTCCAAAACCACTATAAAGTTTTTGTTCTTCTCCGATAAAATCTTTAATGTCACATCCAACATTTCGCCGACAGTGGGTGCTGTGGGGACATAAAGAGGTAAATTTTTCTGTTTTAACTCTTCCTCTGAAGCATCATTGTAGGTGTCATCTGCTGCGAAAACACCCAGTATTTTTTTAGTATTCGTAGGTAATTTTAATAACTCTTCACGAGTATATACAACCGTATAACCTTTCTTCTTCGCGACTTCAATTAAATTTACATTATCTGCGCGCTGACTTTGTTCTGCTGTGCTGTGCTTTCCCGCAGTTCCTTTAGGAAGATACCACATTTCCCCACCACCCAAAATCACATCAATATTGGATTCAACTACTTGCTTGGTAATCTCGGCAAAGTTGCGACGAGTGGGAACTTTAGCGATAAAAGCGGCTGTTCCGGGTTCGTGAATCATCCCCGAATTGATGATCGCTGTACCTTTGCCAGATGCGATCGCTTCTTCAATAATGGTTTGAGTTTTTCCAGAAGCTGCTACAACTGGTTTAAAATTTTCATCCAAACCAAACGAATCAGCATTCACCTTTATCCCGGTTGCATGAGTCACCGCACCACCGTTAGAAGTTGCGGTTAATTGGTTCTTCATATGTCCCAGGTAAACACCCATGTGGGACATTTTATCCCAGTTTAACCTACCATCGGGACCATAATTTAACATTCTTGCCGCACCCCAATGGGAAGGACTAGTTCCATCAGGGTGAAGAAAGATTACATTTCCTTGACTTGAGTTACGAGAAGGAGCGCAACCTGCGATCACAACTAAACTCAATGTTGCCAGAGTGATAATTTTACACAAATGACCCACAGTTTTCAAAACCCCACTCACTCGATTTTTAGATGAATAATTTGGCAAATGTTAATGGAAATTAACATAACACTAGTTAACGATTAATGACTTTAAAATTCGGTTAACGTTTTTTGTGAGGTGAAACACATGTAATAATTAGACTCTAAAATTCATATAGTGCGGAGACCGAAAATCAGATATAAATGGGTGTAGTAGTTACAGCACATTTCATTTGGGTGAGGTACACTCCCATCTGCGTACCCTGCGGGTAGGCACGGAGTGACTTCCAAAGGTAGCCGCATTAGACGAGCGTACATCGGAGAGGTTGCCGTAGGCTAGCGAGACTTCTCGCAGAGTAGCGTCTATATCCGCGTTTATCTGCGGTTTTTATCTCTTTATATGTACCTCATTACAGACGGAAGTGCTGTATCAATAAATTTTAAGACAGATAAGAAAATGACAATTAGCACTCGAAAAACTATGCGTACAATTAATCTCTTATTAGCAGCTAGTGCGGCTTCGTTTTTTGGATTCTACAGCCCAAATATTAATTACCCTCGCACTGATATCGCTCAAGCGCAAACGAAACAAGTAAATCCGACTCCGCTTTCAACTACGGATGTACGTCAAGTTCGCAAAGTACTACTAAAGCAAACCCCAATCATTAACCAAAGTTTTCGAGTTAATTTACAAGAATGCGGTTCTTGTTTCTTTGTACCTGCAATTAAAAGTGAAAGGAATTTGGGGATATATTTAGTTAAAAATAACCGAGTTGCTTATACTTTTCCCCAATCGGAAGATTTAACTCCTAAGGGTTGGGCTGTACATAAGGTAAAAGCTGTATCGTTTTTGCAGCTAGGTTTTTCGGGTCCCAACGAAGACGGTATTATAGTTTTAGCCGAATATATTACAGGCATTGGTCGAGATGGAGCCAAACCCTTCCCTGTCACCATTGTTTATATGAGAGAAGGCAAAGGATTTAAAATTTTAGCGAAAGAAAGTGAAGTTCTAACATCAAGAAGGGTGAAAACAGTTAGAGAAGCTCAACAAATATTGCAAAATGAATTCAAATATTTACCATAGAAGAATTCTTATGTGATGCGCCCTTGGCGTTAAGCTTTGCTTATATTGCATGTCTGGGTGAACAACCGTTTACCCCTAAAGTTTTCTCGATTATAAACTTTCATGTAGCCGTTTTATGCAAACACATCCACAATTGCTGTAGGGGCTGGGTTTCCCCGCCCCTACTCACGAATGATACAATTGAAGGGCTTATGGTTGAGATACTTTATTTTCTAAAAATCCCTAACCACCTTCCTTAAAACTTCGTTGGATAATCGCTTTGGGGGGGAATTTTCCCGTAATTTGAAGCTTCAGCGAATCCAGCAGAACCAGCTTCCTTCAAGAAACCACTGTAAGCTTCCATACCATGTTCCCCAATATCCAAACCTTCGATTTCTTCGGCAGCAGTCACACGAATACCTAAAGTTGCCTTTAGCACAAACCAAAAGATACTACTGAGAACAACTGTCATCGCACCAACAGCGACAACACCAATCAACTGAGTTACCAATTGATCGATTCCCCCACCTACAAGTAAACCCTTGGTGGGACCAAAACCTTCCCCATACCAGGAATATACACCAGGACCAACGGACCATAAACCAACTGCCAGGGTCCCAAAAACACCACAGACAAGGTGTACGGAAGTTGCACCTACGGGGTCATCAATGCCTATACGGTCAAAAAATGTGACAGCAAAGACGACAATCACACCAGCGATTAATCCAATTATAAAAGCGCTGTTGAGGGTGACATAAGCGCAAGCTGCGGTAATGGCAACTAAACCTGCCAAAATACCGTTGATAATCATCGACAGGTCGGGTTTACCCAAATACAACCAAGCTGTTGCAGTTGCGGCAATTGCACCAGAGGCGGCTGCCAAGTTAGTGGTCAAAGCGATGTGGGTAATAGCACCTGGGTCAGCAGCCATTACAGAACCGGGATTGAAACCAAACCAACCTAACCAGAGAATCAAGCAACCCAGAGTCGCAATGCTCATGTTATGACCTGGCATTGCCACAATTTGTCCATCTTGGTATTTACCAATCCGAGGACCAAGGAATATTGCTCCCATCAAGGCAGCCCAACCACCAACGGAGTGAACGACGGTAGAACCAGCAAAATCCCAGAATCCCCTGTCAGCAAGCCAGCCAGCACCCCAAATCCAGTGTCCGGTGATGGGGTAGGCAATACCTACGAGTAACAAACTGAAAATTAAGAAGTCAACAAATTTAATTCGTTCGGCAACTGCGCCGGATACAATTGTCGCGGCTGTACCAGCAAAAGCTAATTGGAAGAGGAATTTTCCAAATAGGGGAACACCTGCCCATTTCAGCGAACTGAAGATACCTTTGTAAGCATCGTTAGTGGCTGGGCTATTGTCTGCACCTTGGAGGAATAATCCATTCAATCCGATGAAGTCGTTACCTTCTCCGAACATGAATCCGAAGCCGATCGCCCAAAATGCAACCGTTGCTAAGGCAAATACAACCAGGTTTTTTGCGAGGACGTTGACGGCATTCTTCTGACGACAAAATCCCGTTTCTAACATGCAAAATCCGGCATTCATGAAGAAGACCAAAAATGATGCGATCGCAACCCAAAGTGTATCAAGTGCAACTTTGAGTTCGGTTGTGGTTGGTGCTGCTGGTGGTGTTTGTGCCACTGCTGCATAACCCCATGCCAGGACAATTATTCCAGCTAGGGGAATGCTCGCTTGCCAAGTTGGGGAAAGCCCTTTGATGGATTTAAATAATCTCCAAGCTGTTGAACTGTATCTTGAAAAATATGTCGATGAAGTTCCAGAATGGCGACTTCTTCGTTGCGATTTCTTAGTTTGTTTTAGTTTTAACATCGTCCTCTTTAAAAGTATCTAACCAGAACAGAACATCAACAGTCTAAAAGAACCCCCAAAGTTAGATATTTCTGGTTTATAACGGCTGAAATGATGCTTCAGTAATCAAAACGTCAAAATTGTCACTTCGGAAGCAAATTCTGATTTTCTGCAAATTAAATGCATGAAAATTAGAAACTTAGCTAATCCTGTTTGTTTAATTGCGATCGCGATCGCAACTCAAAACCAGTCTCGCAAAACAGGTTAATTTTTTATTAAGACTTTATTATGAGGTTGTTTTTCCAACAGTCAAGTACTCTTCACTGAGTCTTTAACAATTTTTTACGATTGCTGTCATCACACCTGTAATAACCTTGACGTTTTGTTTCAAAATACTCACTCCTTGGAAAGTGAAGTTAACCAAAAACAATAAAATCTGTTGGTTACTAAAACTATAATTTTCCCCTCTCAAAAATGAAAATTGGCGAATTAAATTATCGGAATATATGCTAATTCCTGACTTCTTTTCTAAATTCTTCGGAAGCAACTAAAACTCACAGGTTCACTGTAAATTAAGAGCCTTCCAAAATTTCGTAATCACACTAATGAAACATTATGATAGTGTATTTTTAATACTCAATAATTCTGTAACAGTCAATACCGTTTGTCCCGGCTCTCACACTCATATACAAATTTCCAAGTCTGTAATTACCCTCGAATTCTTTACTGTGTCAGGGTTTGTTGACTTCAGGAATAATTCCAACTAATGAAAGTTAATTTTTTTGACATAGTATCAAAAGCTGACTGTGGTTGAGATATCCCTCTGCTCAAACCAAAAATATTTCGGGATTCCGTATACAAAGCTACATATTATTTAAATAATTGTGATATCCCATTTCTTCAAGTTTTGATTGTTTAGCCATGACAGATTCTTGTAAATCCTGTCGATATTTTTGTACCTTTGCGAGTAATTCCGGTTGAAAAGTAGCGATAATTTGTACAGCCAAAAGACCAGCATTTTTGGCATTTCCGATGGCAACAGTGGCAACGGGGATACCTGCGGGCATTTGGACGATGGAGTATAACGAATCAATGCCTTGAAGCTGACGGCTAGAAATGGGAACACCAATCACAGGTAAAGGGGTGAGGGATGCTACCATACCGGGGAGATGGGCAGCACCACCAGCACCAGCGATAATAACTTTAATGCCGCGATCGCAAGCTGTTTTGGCGTATTCAAACATGCGTTCTGGTGTACGATGGGCACTGACAATAGCGACTTCGCAGACGACATCGAATTCCTCACAAACTGCGATCGCATCTTTCATAGTGGGCAAGTCGGAGTCGCTGCCCATGATAATACCGATTAATGGGGACATAGGATTTTAAATTGCGGATTTTGGATTTGTAGAGACATGATGTACTAAAAATGGCTTGGAGTTTAGCTTTTAAACGCGGAGGTTCGCAGAGTGAAACGCAAAGTTACGCAGAGAGGTTGGTGGAGAGAGGTTGGTGGGGAGATGCTTTTCCCACCAAACTACCCTTGCGGGAAGCTTCGCTACGGAGAATATTTGCATTTTTGTGTTCATGGTAAAAGTTAAATTATTAGCCGTTTAGGGTATACATCGCGTTTCTACATATTAGATTTTGGATTGTATCTAAACGAAAAGCAGTATATACCTATTGTCCTATTACAATTTTTCATTAAAATTTGGTCAGTTATAACTATTACTTGCCAAAATTTATGACAGAAGCCATACAGAATCCTGTAGTAACTCCTATAGATATTATCAATGCTCGTGTACCTGGTTACAAAGAATTGCAAATGTTATTGGTGAATCGGGAAGGGATTATTGAAGAAGTTCTGCCGATGGAAAATCTTTCCAAATCCAATCCAGTGATTGATTTTGCTGGAGACTTGGTATCTCTAGGTGGTGTCGATTTACAAATTAATGGTGCTTTGGGTTTAGCTTTTCCCGACTTTGACGAAAAAGATGCTGCTTTTCTCGGCAAAATCAGCGAATACCTATGGAATTGTGGTGTTGATGGATTTTTACCCACCATAGTCACCACTTCCGTGGAAAATATCCACCGTTGTATAAAATTAATGGCTGTCACTGCTGATTTTATCAGTGCAGAACGACTTCGTGGGGGTAAATTTGCAGAAATTCTGGGTTTACATCTGGAAGGACCATTTCTAAATTACCAGAAACGTGGCGCACATCCTCAAGAATATCTTTTACCCTTGACTGTGGATGAAGTTAAACGAGTATTAGGAAATAATTCTAATTTCGTCAAAGTCATTACCTTAGCACCAGAATTAGACATCACAGGGGAAGTAATTCCCTATTTGCGTAGTTTGGGTATTATTGTGAGTTTAGGGCATTCCCAAGCCACTGCAAAGCAAGCACAGCAGGCATTTACAGATGGTGCAACGATGGTGACACATGCATTCAACGCAATGCCACCATTACACCATCGTCAACCCGGTTTATTAGGTGCTGCGATCGCAAATCCCAATGCTATGTGTGGTTTTATTGCCGATGGGGAACATGTTTCCCCAATAATGTTGGATATATTGTTGCGTGCTAGTAATTATCAGCAAGGTTTGTTTTTAGTTAGCGATGCTTTAGCTCCTTTAGGTTTACCAGATGGGGTTTATCCTTGGGATAGTCGGGAAATCGAGGTCAAACATGGAACTGCTAAACTTGCTGATGGAACCTTATCGGGTACTACATTACCTTTATTCGTTGGGGTACAAAATTTAGTTAAATGGGGAATTTGTCAAGTAGAAGATGCGATCGCACTTGCAACTGATTCCCCACGTCAAGCGATCGGTTTACCCTCTAATATCATTGGTTCACGAATTAATCATCTTTTACGCTGGCATTTTCAGGAAACTACCGGAGAATTAACTTGGCAAAGATTTGCTTAGTTCTGAGAAAGCAAATAAATCTGGACAAATAAATTAGGGCAAACAACCGTTTGCCCCTACGGGGTTCTCGCAAAGGATATTTAATATTTCGATGCTTTGTATAAATTAAACACATTATAATCAAAAACTCCGGGTTCCGAAATGGACTAGGTTTAGCATAAAAAAATAAGGGAATTAGAGATAAATCTAATTCCCCGAATGCGATCGCATTTTAAATTACTTAAGTTGCATTTCTTACTTAAAAAAGTGTAATGCCACAGAAATCATCGACAGAAACGTGACAAAACCGATCGCATCTAAAAGAGTAGTCATTAAAGGACCACTAATTAATGCTGGGTCTAATTTTAACCGCTTTAAACCCATTGGTAAGAAAGTGCCTAATGTGACCGCAACAAGTGTATTAGTCGCCATGACAATCCCCGCAACAAAACCCACCCAACGTTCTTGAGGTTGTGCCCAAATCATCGAAAGCATGACCATTGTTATCCCCAATGTCACAGCAGTAGCCAATCCCGCAGTCAGTTCCTTACGGAGAATCTTCAAGGTGTCTTTAGTTGTAATTTCTCCAATACCGAGTCCACGAATCGTGACAGTCAAAGCTTGAACCCCAACAGTACCACCAGTATTGGAAAATAAGGGCATGATGACAGCAAGCACGGGAACCGAGGAAATCACCCCTTGAAATGGCGCGATCGCACTGGAAGCTCCTATATATAATCCCATAATTGCCAGCAACCACGGTAAGCGTTTGCGAATGGTAACGAGGGGATGAGCTAAAGCACCATCATCACCACTGACACCAGCTAATTTCTGAATATCTTCAGTTGCTTCTTCTTCTAAGATGTCCACAACGTCATCGATGGTGATAATACCCACCAAACGCTCTTCCCGATCCACCACAGGTAAAGCAATTAAGTCATAGCGCTTCATGATTTGCGCGACATCTTCCTGGGGGGTTTCGGTATGGACTTTAAGAACTCTATCGCTAGCAATTTCTTTAATCAAAACATCGGGAAAGGTGAACAATAACTGACGTAATGACACCACTCGCACGAGTTTACGGTTGTCGTCGGTAACGTAAGCGTAGTAAATAGTCTCCTTATCTTCGTCTTGACGACGAATTTTACTCAGCGCTTCACCAACTGTCAAACCTTCCCGCAACCAGACATATTCCGTCGTCATCAACCTTCCGGCTGTTGCTTCGGCATATCCGAGAATTGTTGCTGTTGCTTGTCGTTGCTCGGTACTTAGTTCCTGTAATAACCGCTTGACGACTTTTGCAGGCAACTCATCAAACAATTCTGCGCGATCGTCTGGACTCATGGCTTCTACAAGCTGCACTACCTGCACATCATGTAGTGAATTAATCAGTTCCTCTTGTACTTCTGGTGGTAAGTATTCAAAAACATCAATTGCCTGACTTTTGTTCAGTAATCGAAATGCGATCGCACGCTGTTTTTCGGGTAATTGGGAAATATATTCACCCACATCCACAGGTTGCAAACGATTCAAATCAAACTTCAACTGGTTCAAGTCAGCGATATCAACAATCGAATTGCGAATATCCTGTATGAGCATAAAAGCCTCCTCTCCTATGGACTCCCCCGCGCTGGGAGACTGATTCTCGCCAGCTTAGAGGAGGATAATACTGCCATGCGGACTTTTGTCCATAAATCCTTAAAAATTCAACATCGATATCCAAATTAAGGCATCGCTAGTTAATAATCTTAACCCGGAATAACATAATCCGGTAGATGCCAACCTTGATTATGCAGGAATGAGTTACATTCAGCACAATATTTAATTTATTGTGCCCGAATTGACTATTGGAATTGAGTAAATTTTACTACTCTCTCTATCTGTGTCAAGCATATAAGAATAATTCATTTGTAATTTTGACTGAGTTACAATAATTACACTTAATAACTTTGGTATTTGTCCGCTGATTATAAGGGGATATTCACAATATTCGCCCAATATAAGAGCGTTAACGGCAATTTTCCCAGTTTTTCAACAAACCCAAATATTAAATACAAATTACATCCACAGAAAAGAATTATCCGGCTATTTAATAAATCTCATATATCCCCAAATTAAAATTACATTAACGAATACAATAGACATAGGAGTGGAAAAGACTTAGAGACTGCGAATACGGCAACTTCGCAGTCTCTCAAAGGATTCTGGGTAACGCATAATTAAATTTGGTCGATATCTAATTTATAACAAAGGTAGAAAGGAAAGAGTATTAATAAAAACTCTAGTTCTGAGTATTCGGAAATATTTCACTTCTAAATCTATGTCAAATAATATTCAAATACTTAATAAGTAATTTCCCCATCTGTATAGTTGATATTTTTTACAGTTCCTGTGAAGTATGTGAAGCGGTTTATAAAGTTATTAATAACTTTGGTTCATTACTTAAGTACTTAGTGCAAATATTCGTCAAGCTTTTACATTTTTATACTACAATAGTTTAAGTAAAGCTTCACTTTTCGATAAATAAAAGTGACAAAAATCTATAGATGAAAACCATCTCCTTCTCTTTCAACAATTTCACTTCTTAGATTCCAATTTTTCTGGCGCAGATGCTACCATCTTCGGAAAGAAAACTTGAGATTTTGCGATCGCTCCTAAAGGGGATTGTTAGCGTTTTGCATTGCAGCGATTTAGTGGATAAAGGTACAGCAAATAGCTAGCTAATAATTATGTAGCGACATATCTATAGGGAATAATAGCAGCTTTCAGCGAAATAGCGGATATTTTTCAATCTTGCAATTCCCGATCGAAATGTGATAGTTTCTCAAAAATAAAATAAACTAACTTAAAGCAAGCATTTATTTTGTCTGAAACCTATCCAGAAGTGGCATACAGGGGATAAGATAAAACTCGTGTCGCTTCCCTCTCAGTCGTAAAATAACTGATTTCCCCGCATAAACTATGAAGACTGCCAGTGAACAGCAAACTCGTCTTGAATTTTACTACCAGCAAGTCAAGACAATAATTCTCAACCGCCAAAATCCCATTACTGGCTTATTGCCTGCGAGTACAGCGATAACAGCACATGGGGACTATACTGATGCATGGGTGCGCGATAATGTTTACAGCATTTTAGCGGTTTGGGGTTTGGGTTTAGCTTACCGCAAAGTCGATGACGATCGCGGACGTACCTACGAACTGGAACATAGTACAGTCAAGTTAATGCGGGGTTTGTTGTTTGCGATGATGCGACAAGCTCATAAGGTTGAGAAATTTAAACATACCCAATACCCATTAGATGCCCTGCACGCGAAATATAATACCACTACTGGGGATATTGTGGTGGGTGATGATGAATGGGGACATTTACAACTTGATGCGACTTCGATATTTTTGTTGATGTTGGCACAGATGACTGCATCGGGGTTACAAATTGTTTATACCCTGGATGAGGTTAATTTTGTCCAGAATTTGGTTTATTATATTGGTCGAGCCTATCGTACCCCCGATTATGGAATTTGGGAAAGGGGTAATAAAATCAATCATGGCAGTGCGGAATTAAATGCTAGTTCTGTGGGGATGGCAAAAGCTGCTCTGGAAGCAATCAATGGACTCGATTTATTTGGGGTAAGGGGAAGTCAAGCTTCGGTGATTCATGCTTTAGCTGATGAAATTGCCCGTACCCGTTTGACGTTAGAATCCTTATTACCCAGGGAATCGGCATCTAAGGAAATTGATGCTGCTTTGTTGAGTGTGATTAGTTATCCTGCGTTTGCTGTGGAAGATGTGGAACTGCGCGATCGCACTCGTAACGATATCATTGATAAGTTGGCTGGGAATTACGGCTGTAAGCGGTTTTTGCGGGATGGACACCAAACTGTTTTGGAAGATAGCCATCGCTTGCATTACGAACCTTGGGAATTAAAGCAATTTGAGCATATTGAGTGTGAATGGCCGTTGTTTTTCACTTATCTTGTTCTTGATGGGTTGTTTCGTGGTGATAAGGAACAAGTTGAATTTTATCAGCAGGCTTTAGCTAATGTACTGGTTGAACGGGATGGAATGCTGTTATTACCCGAACTTTACATTGTACCCCAAGAAAATATCGAAGCTGAAAAAGCCAATCCCCAAAGTCAAGAGCGTTTAGCCAATGAAAATGTACCTTTAGTTTGGGCGCAAAGTTTATTCTATCTGGGAAGATTATTAAGTGAAGGATTAATTGCCCTTGGAGATATCGATCCTCTGGGTAGACATTTAACGATGGGCAAAAATCGCGAAGCGCTGGTACAAATTGCCCTTTTGGCTGAAGATGAGGATTTACAAGCGAAGCTTGAAGTCTACGGAATTGAAACGCAAACTCCTAAGCAAGTCGAACCAATCCAAGTTCGCGAATCGGAAGACCTGATATTAATTTATACTCAAATTGGACGTAACGATAAACTAGGATTAACAGGTCGTCCACCCCGTCGCCCTCGCAGTTTAACGACTTCACGATTCTTTCGACTTAATAGCGAGACTGTAATATTTTTACCATCTTTTTTAGATTCACAGCAATTCTATTTAACCCTCGATTATCACTTTTTAGTCGATCTACTCCGCAGTGAACTAGCATACATCCAAAAATACTGGAATGATTTAGGAAGACCGACTTTAACATTAATGTTGACCCATACAATGTTAGAAGTAGGTAGTGAAGCCTTGCTGGAAATCATGCAAGAACTCAAAGATGGGATTTGTAATGGAGTCAGGGTAAAGTTAGGCAAACTCAACCAATTAATTTTAACAGGTGGGATTGAGCGGATTGACTACCTACAAAACTTCGAGTTTTTACATTCCTCAGTCCAAAATGCCATCCCTAGACGCAAATATTTAGCATTCAATCCTGAAAAAATTGGGCAGTTAGGGAACATCCAAGAATTTCAGATGGAGTACGAAACCAACTTAGAAGTACTGCTTCCCCGTTTGCTTGTCTCAGAAAATATTTACGAACAAATCGAGTTATTACAAACCCTAAGTAAATCCCAAAGTTTAGAATTTGACACTGGGTTTGGTGGTAGTCGTGATCGCGTTACAGTTGACGACTTACTTGACGAAGTATACAACAAAGCTGCCGAATTAGGACTTTGGGCTGTGGTGCGTCGTTCTGCGGGTTTACGACAAATGGCAGATATTAGTTTATCAGATATCGTCACCAGTATTATTGTACGTGGCAAACAAATCGCCGTTGGTAAAGCATATAGCGAAGATTCCTTGATGACATCACCCTTATCCCACAGCGAAATAGTCGAGAAAATCAACAATTTCTGTCGTGATGATGTGCGCGATCGCGTTTTAACCCAAGAAATCCTCATCTATTTGAGCAACTTAATTAAATCCGAACCGGAATTATTTAAAGGATTACTTACAATACGGGTTGGTTATCTAATTTTACTATTGACAAGTGAAATTGCCCGTAAATCGATTATTACTCAGGATGAAGCATACGAAAAACTGATGCAGTTATCACCATTTGAGGTGAAAAGTAGACTGCGAAAAGTGATGCAAGAATATGCAGGTTTAAGTAGTGTTTTACGGCAACAAGAATCATTACACATCAAGAAAAAAGACAGTGAAATCAACTGGTTAGTACTATCCCCGATTGTAGAAGCAGAAATAGAAGTACCAGAGGGAGGTTGGAGACGTTACCGTAAAGCTGAAGGTTCAACGGGAAGGGTTCCCCAAGGATTTTATCAAAATGTGTGGTCAGCGATGGAGCATTGCAAAGGGGTGGTGATTGGAGATAAACTTGAACGTCGCAACCGACTTGATAGTGAGATTATGCTTGCGGAAATGACAGCAGGAGAGAAAAACTTTGCTTTGCGGGTTGAGCATTTGCTAAATAAAATCGAAGCACCAGAATATCGGCAAATCTGTATTGAGACACTGATGGAATTAGGTGCGATCGCATCGGAAAATTCTGATTTACAGGTTGAAGATTACATTGTTTTAGATGTGTTGATTGGTCACGCAGTCAGGTTAGCATGGTTGGAGATGAAACCCGAACGTGGGGATAGATATGACGAAGATAAGGCTTCTGCATGGCGTTCTTTTTACAATAAGTCGCCTCAGGAATGTGCTAGTTATATAGTTAAGGCGTTTAGGTTCTTGACGGAGTTTGCTGAAGCTACACCAGTTTAGTTGGAAACGCAGAGTGGTAAGTATGCTAAAATCTCCGGAAAAGACGTAGAGACGTAGAGGTACGACAAGGGTTCTGGGGAACATATCATTAAATTCGGTCGATGTCTATTAAGTTCTGCTTATCGCAATTCTGAATATTTTTAATTTTTGTAAATATTTTTTTTGCTTCTATTTGTGGTATTATTATATTAATTGAATATCTTGACTTTATTATAATCGGATAGTCGCATTTTTAAAAATTTCAGCAATCCCCATTATTAAATAATTGTCAACTGTAAAACAATAGTACCACGAATAATCCCCTATTTTTCTTTTTTAAATAAAATTTACAAATATTCCATTTTTATCCCCTCTAGAAGTCGGGGATATAGTTTATTGACTTGTTTCTGATTCGATTTTGCCGTAATCAAGTTTGATAATTCTGTCTGCAACATGAAAATAGCGATCGTCATGGGTAATTGCTAATATTGTTTTTCCTTTGTCTCGTAATTCTGGCAGTAACTTGGTATAAAATAGTTCTTTAAATGCTGGGTCTTGGTCTGCTGCCCATTCATCAAATAAGTAAATTGGTCTATCTTCTAAATAAGCTGTTAGTAATGCCAAGCGTTTGCGTTGTCCTTGGGAAAGTGATATGTTGGAGAGGACACCATTTTCAATAGTTACTTTATCCTGAAGTTGGAGTACTTTTAAATATTTTTGTGCTTGCTTATCTAAGTTAGAATTTTTATCTTCTAGCCCGAATAATTCATCAAACAAGTAAAAATCTGCAAATACTACTGAAAAATGCTGTCGATACCATTCCCGATTATCATCAGTAATTAATTTCCCATCAAAGCAAATTTCTCCACTTTCGGGAATATATAACCCAGTAATTAACTTTGCTAAAGAAGATTTGCCGCTACCATTTCCACCTACAATAAATACAAGTTCTTGCGGGTATAGGGTCAAATTAATCGGACCAATTTTAAATTTACCATCTTCTTGCTCGGTATGGTAAGTATGGGTGACTTGCTTAATCTCTAAACGCTGCCAAGATGATTTAATATTGGGGGGAACAGTGGAATTTTCAGCACGACTAGCTAAAGATAACCCCAAAGACTCGATTTTTTCTAATCCGATCGCAGCTTGACTAAGTAGGGGCAATTTACTAATAATATTATCCATCGGCATCATCAGATATGTGAAAGTCAAGATGTAACCATACAGGGTTTGCAAGTTAAAAGTAATGAATTTTGGTAGGGCAAATAATACAAACCCAATGGAGAAGAAAAATATTAACCTTCCCCAAGTATTTGTTGTCGCAAAAAACGTTAAACCTCTGGTATAGTGTTGTTTGTATATGTTTGCAGTTACTTGAAGTTGTTTGGTTATAAAACTTTCTCGTCGTTGATAATGTAACTTAAGCTCCTTTATCCCTTCTGTAATTGTACGGAAATGTTTAAATAATATATCCTCATCTTCACGAGCAAATGCCAGGTTTTTACTACCCTGTTTGGTAATCCACTCACAACTACTAATCGCAACAACAGCTAAGATAATTACCAGGATTATGACTTGCCAAGATAGCCAAGTTATGTATATCAAACAGCCGATAACTATGGCGATATCGATGCACAAAAATGGAACCGTGTAAACTGCATTTGCGACTGCTTGTACATCTTCCGTGAGGGTAGCAAGTAAACGGGGGGTTCCCATTTGTTCGAGATGACTAAGTTCAGATGCTAGGATCTGCTGACATAGACGCATTCTCAATTGAAATACAGCTTGTTGTGATAAACGGATTAGGGAAACCTGGGAAATAATGCTTGTGACTAGGGAAATTAAAGCCAAACCCACGAAACCCCAAGCCAGTAAAGTTAGAGAAGCACCTTGATTTTGAGTTGTGGCATTGCTAATTAAAGCGATGAGACTAGCACTACTACTACCACTCAGAAAACCAGTGACAATTGCGATCGCAACTATTTTCCACGACGATCGCAGTAAAAAGATAATTAAATTCATATATTATTGGGGAATTGGGAATTGGGCATTGGGAATAAGTCTGTGTTGCTCCATTGTGTAACTTTTGCTTGCAATTAGATTCCGACTACTGGCAAACATTCTAAACTTATACAGAATGAATCCAAAATTGTATTCGGGTAATTTTGGCAATGACTGTAAATTTAAAACCCTTCGATAACCAACTTACAGCAACAAAGCCTTCAACAAGAACTTCCGCAATTCCTGGAAGTCGCTACATTCCTGTTAATTATCGCCGTATTCTCTGCATTTTTCCAAAGTACACTCCTTCCTTTGGGACATTTCACCATGCTTACCCATTGACGGGAAAAGTAAAGGCTTTTATGCCACCACAGGGTATTTTGGTTATAGCTGCTTATTTGCCCCAAGAATGGGATGTGCGCTTTGTTGACGAAAATATCAAACCAGCGACACTACGTGATTACCGTTGGTGTGATGTAGTCATTGTCAGTGGAATGCATATCCAGCGATCGCAAATAAATCAAATCAATGAATTGGCGCACATTCAAGGTAAAATTACCATTGTTGGTGGTCCTTCGGTTTCTGGTTGTCCTGAATATTACCCGGATTTTGATATTTTGAGTTTGGGAGAATTGGGAGATGCAACCGATAAATTAATCATATATTTAGACCAAAATAATCAACCTCCAACCCAACAAATTCGCTTTGAAACTCAAGAACGTTTACCTTTAACTGAGTTTCCCACACCTGCATATCATTGCAAAAGATTCGTCATTTTGTGGTAAATAAAATATAGACAGGGGAATTAACCGCCAAGTACGCCAAAACGCCAAGGGAAGAAGAAAGAGGTATATAATTTTCATCAATACTTAACCCTAATGTCGCAAAATAATGAATTTATCCGCGTCTATCTGCGTTCATCTGCGGTTAATTAACTCATAAATCCTGATATCTTAATAAACAGTACAAAACAAAAACATGAAAAAAACCTTATTACTAAGCCCTCCTTCCTTTGATGGTTTTGACGGTGGTGCTGGCTCTCGCTACCAGGCAAAACGGGAAATTACCTCTTTTTGGTATCCAACATGGTTAGCACAGCCAGCAGCTTTAATTCCCGGTAGCAAACTTGTAGATGCGGCTCCTCATAATCAAACCATTGAAGATGTGTTGGAAATAGCTAAAGATTACGAATTAGTAATCATGCATACCAGCACCCCTTCATTAGTAAATGACGTGAAATGTGCTGAAGCAATCAAAGCTCAAAACCCGAATGTTCAAATCGGTTTTGTGGGAGCGCATGTGGCAGTTTTAGCATCAGAAACACTCGAAAATAACCAAGTTCTTGATTTTGTTTGTCGCAATGAATTTGATTACACCTGCAAAGAACTGGCAGAAGGTAAAAATTGGGACGAAATAACTGGTTTAAGTTACCGCGATAAATTTGGTAATATTCGCCACAATGAAGAACGCCAATTAATTCATGATTGGGATGCAATGCCCAGTGTGCTGCCAGTTTATGCTCGTGATTTAGATATTTCCAAGTACTTTATTGGATACTTGCAACACCCGTATATTTCCTTCTACACTGGGCGAGGTTGTCCAGCAAAGTGTACTTTTTGTCTTTGGCCTCAAACAATTGGTGGGCATTTATACCGAACCAAAACTCCCGATGCAGTTGGACGGGAAATGGCAGAAGCAAAAGTGCTTTTTGGTGACAAGGTACGGGAATATATGTTTGATGATGACACTTTTACGATTGATAAACATCGTGCGATCGCAATTAGCGAACACATGAAGCGTCTCAATCTGACTTGGAGTTGTAATGCTCGTGCGAATTTAGATTATGACACGTTAAAAGCATTGCGTGATAATGGTTTACGGTTGTTGCTGGTAGGATTTGAATCCGGAAATCAAGACATTCTCAACCGGATTAAAAAAGGGATAAAACTGGAAGCGGCAAAGGAATTTATGAAAAATTGCCACAAGCTTGGTATAACCGTTCACGGTACATTTATTATTGGCTTACCGATTGAAACTAAAGAAACAGTTGAAGAAACGATGCGGTTTGCTTGTGAACTTAGTCCCCATACTATACAAGTTTCCATCGCTGCACCATATCCGGGAACGGAACTTTATGAACAAGCAAAAGCAAATAATTGGTTTACAAATCAATCTACAAATCAATCCTTAGTCGCAGACTCGGGAATCCAAACTTCTACATTACAATATCCAACAATTTCCAGTGCCGAAATTGAAGATGCTGTGGAAAGAATGTACCGAAAATTTTATTTTCGTCCCCAAGCAATTTTCCCCATTGTACGGGAAATGCTCGGAGATAGACAAATGATGGTGCGTCGTCTTCGAGAAGGGGTAGAATTCTTTTCTTATCTCAACGAAAGACATCAAAAAGCCGCAGAAAATGCCACATCTCATCAAGCTGTTGTTAGCTAATGTGCCAGAATAAGTTGATTATGATTAATTCAAGTCTGATTAATTTAAATCTGATTAATTTAATTTTGCTAGTTCTGTGTTTAGGTTCGATTTGTTTTTACTGCTACGGAATATATGCTGGACTTTCATTTTTTCGGCATCCATATGCATTCGATCCAAACTATAATCCCCCAGTCACCATTCTCAAACCAATTTGTGGTAGTGACGGCAACCTTTACGATAATTTAGCAACCTTTTGCCAACAAGATTATCCCAACTTCCAAATTGTATTTAGCGTTCGCGATTCTGAAGATACTGCAATTCCCATCATCAATCAAATTATTCATGACTTCCCAAAACTTGATGTAGAACTTGTGATTTGCGATCGCATTATTGGTACAAACTTGAAAGTTAGCAACTTGGCAAACGCAGCAGTTTCTGCCAAACATCCCATTCTTGTGCTTGCTGATAGCGATATTCGAGTTGGTAGGGATTATTTAAAACAAGTTATCCAACCATTTCAAAACGAAAATGTTGGTGTTGTCACCTGTTTATATCGTTCCCTAGCTCAAAACTGGGTAACAATTATTGAGGCACTACGACAAACTACTGAATTTAGCGCCGGAGTCTTAGTTAGTAATCAACTCGAAGGCAGTATAAAATTTGGCTTTGGACAAACAATCGTCATTCGCAAACAAGCCCTAATAGACATCGGTGGATTTGAAGCGATCGCGGATTATCTTGCCGACGATTTTCAACTGGGCTACCTACCAGCCCAAGCAGGTTACGAAGTCGTACTTTCCCAATATATAGTCGAACACGAACTTAGCGCTATCTCTATTATTGATGCAATTAAACAGCAAATTCGTTGGGCTTCCTGTATTCGTGTCTCTCGCACTTGGGGTTACTTAGGACTAATTTTTACCTATGGCATCGCTACAAGTTTTGCATTACTAGTATTTAATGTATCTCAGTATGGATATCGGTCAAATGCCTCTTACGTAAGCTTTGGAGTACTCTTTATTACGTGGTTAACAAGATTAATTATGGCTTGGGTAGTAGGAGTAATCTCTCTTAAAGACTCATTAGTGAAAAAATGTTTGTGGTTAATTCCATTCTGCGATTTATTCAGCTTTTTCATCTGGTGTTATTGCTTTCTAGACAACAGAATTGAATGGCGAGGACGCAGATTAAAGCTGGCAAAAGATGGTAAAATGATTGCGATATGCTGACCACATTAAGTTCCGCTTATCGCATAACTTTCATTTGCACTCTCCTAAATTTTTACTCCCAACTATAATTCGCAACTTTACCCAAAAACATTACCGAAGCGGTTGTATTAACTACAAAAACAAAGCCATCATTAACAGCATCCATTGCCCGTCCAATAGTTTTTTTCTTCTGAGGGAATGCCTCAGAAGAAAAAAACTATTGGACGGGCAATGGATGCTGTTAATGA
>NZ_NTFS01000309.1 GCF_002289455.1 Brunnivagina elsteri CCALA 953 | reverse complement strand
GTTCCGCAGAGAATATTTGTGATGGTAAAAGTTTAATTATTAGCCGTTTAGAGTATGGCTAGGCAATTATAAAGTCTAATTCCCAATTCTCAATTCCCAATTCCCAATTAGAATATGCTTGATTTTTGGCTGATAACTACACTGGGATTTTTAGGAAGCTTTGGACACTGCGTTGGTATGTGTGGTCCCTTGACTGTAGCTTTTTCTTTGTCTCAAAATCAAAATCAAAATCAACAAAACTGGCAGCAGCAATTACAATTTCATTTACTACTAAACCTTGGTAGATTACTTAGTTATACCCTAATTGGTGCTGCGATTGGGGCAATAGGTTCAGTATTATTAGCTAGCGGGCAAATGGCTGGTATCGGTAGCGAATTGCGTCGTTGGATGGCAATTTTCACGGGTTTGTTGTTGATTTGGTTTGGATTGCGACAAATTAATCCTGAATTTTTACCACGTGTACCCTTTTTTCACCCAATATTACAAAGTCGTTTGCATAATAGTTTGAATGCGGGGATGGTCAAACTCTCTTTAAAATCCGAATGGTGGACACCTGCTTTATTGGGGATAACATGGGGTTTAATGCCTTGTGGATTTTTGTATGCAGCTCAAATCAAAGCTGCGGAAACTGGGGATTTATTTAAGGGTATGGTGACAATGCTGGCTTTTGGCTTGGGAACCTTACCGATGATGTTAGGAGTGGGTATATCGACTTCTTTTCTCAGTAAAGATAGACGTAGCCAGTTGTTTCGTTTAGGTGGTTGGGTAACGCTGGTAATCGGGGCTATTTCCCTGTTACGTACTGGTGATACGATGGTGGATTATACGGGTCATGCAGCGTTGTTTTGTTTGATTTTAGCTTTGATTGCCCGTCCCATTAGTGATTTATATCCTACACTTTTACATTATCGTCGTGCTTTGGGAGTGGGTACTTATGTGCTTGCGATCGCACATACTCTCCATATGATGGAACATTCTTTGCAATGGAATTTACAGGCTTTTTGGTTTTTACCCCTACAGTTTCAATGGGGAATGGTTTTTGGTGCGATCGCATTGATTTTAATGACTCCTGCTGCACTCACTAGTTTTGATACGATGCAGAAATATTTGGGTAAGTATTGGCGAAGAATTCATTTATTGGGGGTTCCAGCTTTAATTTGTACTGCTATTCACTCTGTTTTCATTGGTTCCCATTATTTGGGTGCTTTGCAAACTACTTGGTGGAATCAATTTGCGGTAATTTTATTAGGAATAATAATTGTTGCTGTTCTATTATTGCGTTTACGAAATCCTCGCCATCTATATCCGGGTAAATAATACGGGGAAAACAATATCAGGATAAATAATATCAACATAAATAATATGAGGGCAAACAACCGTTTGCCCCTACGGTATTTGCGATAAGCATAGCTTATTTTAATTTCACTTTAAAATTATGATGAAAAATAAATTTTTACCTTTACTGATTTTTCTACTTTTTACTTCTCCTGTATTTGCTCACAAAGTCAAAATTTCTGAAGATGCTGGTGCAACCCTACATATTGAACCAAATGATAATCCTCGCGCTGGGGAAGCTGCACAAGCTTGGTTCGCGTTGACTCGTAAGGGTGGAAAAGTGATTCCTTTGACTGAATGTAATTGTCAGCTTACTGTGTATTTGGAACCTCGTAAACCTGATGAAATCGCGTTGTTAAAACCAAATTTAAAAGCCATTGTTGCGGAAAAATATCAAGGTATTCCAGGTGCTGATATTATATTTCCTAAACCTGGTGCTTATTTGTTAGAGCTAAATGGGAAATCTGTAAAAGTAGATGGTTTTAAACCCTTTAAATTGATATTTGAAATCACTGTTGCTGCTGGTACTTCTTCTGCAAATCCAAGTTCTACTCAAAAGTCACAAGTTAAGCAAGAAAATCAAAAAAGTGATAGTTCACCATTCTCACAAACCGTTTTAGTTGCGGTTTCTATATCCGTTCTTGCGGGAATTTTGGGAATAACTTTAAAGTTATTCAAACGAAACTAATCGAAGAAGAGAAATTACAATCTTAATCTCAATATTGAAAAGAGGAAATTATTGATTTCTTTCGGATTCTCTGATATATTGAACTTAGTGATTTTATCATAATGGGAATATTTGCCAAATTTTTAAGGAAACTACCACCCAATTATATTTAAAATCAATTTTCAGCTCACTATAAGGATACCATTTATTCCAAATAAATCGAAAAATCTTTACAAAAAAATATAATAACCAAAAACATATAATAACACCGTAGGGGCGAACAACCGTTCGCCCTTTTATTTCTATAAATTAATCAAGCATGTCTTTTTTGATGCCAAGCCCAAGCATGAGTAAGTATATTGTCGAGGTCAGGATATTTGGGTTCCCAGCCTAGTATTTGTCTAGCTCTGTCGCCGCTACCAATCAAAGCGGGGGGGTCGCCAGCCCTGCGATCGCACTCAACCACCTTAATTTGCTTGCCTGTAACTTTTACAGCAGTATCAATCACTTCCCTTACAGAGAAACCATTGCCATTACCCAAATTAAAAACAGCACTATCCTTACCCTTCAATAAATATTCCAACCCCAAAACGTGAGCATCAGCCAAATCGCTAACGTGAATATAATCACGAATACAAGTACCGTCGGCAGTGGGGTAATCAGTACCAAAAATCGAAACCGACTCCCGCTTTCCTAAAGCAGTCTGTAAAACCAAGGGAATCAAATGGGTTTCGGGATTGTGGTCTTCCCCCAAATTTCCAGCCGGATCAGCACCTGCGGCATTAAAATAACGAAAACGCACCGACTTTAAACCATAAGCAACATCAAAATCAGCCAAAATCCTCTCTACCATCAACTTAGTAGCGCCATAGGGATTAATAGGATTTTGGGAATGCTCTTCAGGAATTGGCACTTGATTGGGAACCCCATAAGTCGCACAAGTTGATGAAAATACAAAATTCTTAATTGAAGCCGCTTCCATAGCCTCCAACAAAGTCAGTGTACCGATGACATTATTGCGGTAGTATTTTGCCGGGTTACTAACCGATTCCCCTACGTATGCGTATGCGGAAAAATGCATAACAGCAGCAAATTGCTGGCTTGTAAAAAGCTTGTCAAGTAAAGCCCGGTCATTAGTGTCCCCTACAACCAATTCCACCTGTAAAACCCGCTCAACCAAGTCACGATGACCGTACACCAAGTTATCAAGTATTACCACCCCATAACCAGCTTTTTTCAAGGCAAGCACTGTATGGGAGCCAATGTATCCAGCTCCCCCAGTCACGAGAATAGTAGGCTTTCCAGACGACATAGTTTTTCCTTTTATGTTGACGACACTTTCATTAATCTAATTTACAGAATGGAAAATACCGAATAATAAAATTACAAAATACGGGCGAAGTTAGAGAATATGCTCTAAAATCACTACGTTGGTAGTCTATGTGTGTGGGTGTGAGGAGTATTTGCAGTCATCTATAAGTCCTATTACAATTTGACGGTAATATAAATCAACTGCCCAAAACCTATTGGCTGACAGCAATAGCAGATTTGAGAGAGAATCTTATGTTCGTAATGTTAAGCCGGGTTCTACTGTGGCTGCTTCTCGGTACTATTATTTTTTCATTGTTCCAGAAGCTTTATCCGAAGGATGGAAATTTTGTCGGAAGACTATTTCTAGCGATTTTGTTAATTGTTCTGGTACTGTCATTCTTTAACCCTGGTGGCAGTGGAACAGTTGTTTCGCCGATATGGCAATTAGTCTCATTCCCATTGAAGCCACTAGGTGCAGCAATTTTACTTATGATTGTTGCAGCCCAGAAGATGAAGGCAGGAGGGATTGATAAACCAGGTGGATTTATGCTGGGTTGGGCTTTAACGATTTTACTAATCGCCAGTACTCCAGCCTTCGCTTATTTCTTGGTTAATCCCCGTCTAGCTGCCATGCTTCCAGAAGGGCAACCGAAGCAAACTCTAGTAGCATTAACGAATCCTGCGGATACACTTGGCATATCTCTTGGTAGTATACGTAGTGATGTTCCTACTTTGTTCATGCAATCAACACCCTCAGATGTTTCCAGACGCGGAAGGGTAGCACTGGAAGATTTTGTTCCGAATGCACAAACCTTGTCGCAAACCACAACTGCTTGGGAAGCTTATCTCAATCAAGTGTTTATTTTCTTGCGCGGTCGATAGTAATATTCGCGATCGCTCTACAAGTTCTATTTTACCTACAGCCACGCCTTCGTGGCTTGTTTTATTTTAGAGCTTAGGCAAGTGACATAAACATATCCGTCAAAGTTTATAAGAACGCTGCTTTTAGAAACAGGGGAATTAAACCCCCAAACTTAGTTAATGTTGGGTTCCGCGATCGCGACAGTTATTGTGGGAATATCGCACCACCAATAAAAATCTGGAGAACATGAGGTTATTTAGGGTTTTCGCGTTGGTTCAAGATTCCCTGACGACAAGCATCGTTAGAAGTCGGGAATCTGGCAGTTCGCATCGCTTGACGACTAAGACAGTCGCTACCAAAACTCTGGAAATGTCTAAACTCTTTGAATCCAAATCTGAATAGTCGCTAAATCAAGAAATTGACTTTCTCTAACGCACCGAACAAAGATTTTCCCTTCTGATACAATCAGTACTAAAACTACTACCAAAACCACAGGAAAAGTAGCGAAACTGCTGCAATGGCAACATCAAGAAGACTGGCAAAACTGGGTGCTTACCTGCTTCCCCATTGGCGTGAGGCAACTTTAGGGGTTATTGCTTTGTTAACTGTGAATGGGTTGGGTGTTTACATCCCCCTATTGATACGTTCTGCGGTTGACAAGCTCTCAATCCAATTTACGATGAGCCAAGTGGTACATTATGTTATCCCAATTGCGCTTTTAACCTCGGCAATGTGGTTGATTCGCATGGCTTCACGGATTTGGTTATTCGGTATTGGTCGTCAGGTAGAATTTGACCTGAAGCAAACTATTTTTGAGCATTTGCTGACATTAGAACCTGCTTATTTTGCGACTAATACGGCAGGGGATTTAATTAGTCGAGCTACAAGTGATGTTGATAATATTCGCCGCTTATTAGGTTTTGCGATGTTAAGTTTGGCGAATACCGTATTCGCTTACATGCTGACATTACCAGTAATGCTGAGTATTAGCATGGATTTAACTTTGGCATCCCTGGCAATATACCCTCTGATGTTTATGCTGGTACATCTGTACAGCGATAAACTTCGTAACCAACAAGCAAAAGTCCAACAAAAACTCTCCGACATCAGCGAACTAATCCAAGAAGATATAAGTGGTATTTCCTTAATTAAAATCTATGCCCAAGAGGAAAATGAGCGTCATGCTTTTGCTCAAAAAAACAAAAATGTACTGACTGCTAATCTGAAACTTGCCACAAGTCGGAATACTCTATTTCCGCTCATTGGTGGTTTAGCCAGTGTAAGTACACTGATTATAATTTGGTTAGGTGCAAGTCGGATTGCTGCGGGTAGTCTTACGGTTGGTAACTTTGTCACGCTGTTAATCTACGTCGAAAGGTTAGTTTTTCCGACTGCATTATTAGGATTTACAATTACGGCTTACCAACGTGGGGAAGTGAGTATAGACAGGATTGAAGCAATTCTTTCCACCAAACCCAAAATTGCCAACTTACCCGATGCGATTCATCTACCAATTGAGCAACTCAAAGGTAAAATTCAAGCTAGACTGTTCAGTTTTAGCTATCCCGGTAGTAAAACACCAGCTTTAGATGATATTAGCTTTACCATTGAAGCAGGGGAAAACGTCGCCATTGTTGGTGCGATTGGTTCAGGGAAAACTACCTTGGCAAACTCGTTACCGCGACTTTTAGATATTGCTCCAGGACAATTATTCCTCGATGGGGTGGATATCACTAAAATTACCTTAGAGGATTTGCGGAGTGCGATCGCATATGTTCCCCAAGAGAGTTTTTTATTTAGTACCACTGTTAAAAATAATATCCGCTACAGTGACCCATTAGCAGAATATCAAGAAGTAGAAGACGCGGCTAAAATTGCCCAAATCCACCCGGAAATTATCAACTTTCCCGATCGATATGAAACCATCGTCGGAGAACGGGGAATTACCCTTTCCGGTGGTCAGAGACAGCGTACAGCCTTAGCTCGTGCCATGCTTGTTGATGCCCCAGTGCTAATTCTGGATGATGCTCTTTCTAGTGTCGATAATCAAACAGCGACTGCGATTTTAAATAATCTCTCCGGGGGAACAAGAAAAAAGACAGTTATTTTTATTACCCATCAACTTTCTGCGGCTGCTGCGTGCGATCGCATTTTTGTCATGGATAAAGGACAAATTGTCCAGATTGGTACCCACAGAGAATTATTGCAGCAAGGTGGATTATATCGGACTTTATGGAGTCAGCATCAAGTGGAAGAATTATTAAAGTAGGGAATTTGGGGAAGACAGAAGGCAATAAGAGAACTCCACAGAAAGAAATGCTCTTCGGTCATTCTGTAGCTTGCTACTTACAGAAACCGCTTGCGCGTCTGCCGGAACGTACCGTCAAGACAAGCACGAGCGCAAGTTAAACCCGCAATTCCACCCCCGATGATAATTACTTTCATAGATACCCTATTTCCTCATCTACAATACGTAGTTACATTTGCTCAACTGATGGGAACACTAATTGTAGTGTTAACTCGACAGAGCAGTCTATGAATATACAGTATCTCAAGCGAACAAGATGGTGGCAGGGGGTTGCCGGAATTTTTCTATTGACTAGTGGGGTTGGAATAGGTGCATTTATTCATTTAACGCGATCGCCTGATGTTGCTAATTGTCAATCGAGTTCCCAGTTACAAGATGCTGCTGGTGCAATTATATACTGCGCCACAACCATTGCTGATGAACAAGATTCAGGTAAGTTATCCCAAGCAATTCGATTGGTAAATTCCATCCCCAAGGATAATCCTTTACGTGAAAGTGCGGATAAATTGGTTGAAAAATGGTCACAAGCACTTTTGAGTTTAGGTGAACAGAGGTTTGATGAAGGTGATTTAAATCAAGCTATCAAGATAGTTGAAGCTATTCCCAATCATTTACCTTTATATGAGTCTGCCAAAAAACAAACTGAAGAATGGAAGGATATTTGGTTGCGAGCAGAAAGAATTTATCAAACTGTTAAAGCCAAAATAGATCGACAAAATCAGGGAAGAATTTGGTACGCAGCATTTAATGAAGCCAAACAACTAAAAAGTTTAAATAATCAATATTGGGCATCTATAAAATATCAAGAATTACTCCATAGCATCCAAAGTGCTAAGGAAGAAAGGGAAAGAGAAAATAATGAAAATAAATTAGCAAAAGCTGAAACAACCACAAATTCAAATAATTCACCTGCATTTGATTCTAGGCAACGAACAGAAGACGAAGCTCAACTGGAAAAAGCCCGTACTTTAGCTAGTTCTGGCAAAATCGATGACATGCGATCGGCTTTAATTGAAGCAAGTATGGTGATTTCCGATGAACATCATCAAGAAGCTGAGAAATTAATCCAGAATCTGGAAAATAAGATTGCTACTTCAGAAGATAGTAACTACTTAGAAAATGCCAAAAAATTCGCTTTAAAAAATGATACTATTTCCTTAGAAATGGCTATCAATGAAGTGAATCTCATTGGCAAAGAACGACCATTATATAAACAAGCAAATCAACAAATGGCTCTATGGAAACAAAAAAAATCCGTACTCGAAGCTCAAGAAAATAGACTTTTAGCAGTAAGTAACTCAAATAACTCTAAAAAAATTAGTAATATAAATCCAGTTATTACTACCATCAAAAAATCTAATCCTGTTACAGCTAAAGTCCAAGTATCAAAACAATTACCACAGCGAGAAAAACCTGTAGTGATGGATAAATTACCTTCATTAACTGAGGTAAAAATAAATGAAACGCGAACAGATTTTGTACGATTAGAAGAACTAGAAAATAAGCAAATCCAGGAATAACAGCCTTAATTGTCATACTATATCCTGAACTTTTAGGTGCATTTACCTTGAGATTCGATTTTATCAAGCTTGTTTTATTACACAATATTATTGATATTCAAAGATTCTCTACTTCACTAATATAAAACC
>NZ_NTFS01000308.1 GCF_002289455.1 Brunnivagina elsteri CCALA 953 | reverse complement strand
ATAAAGAATACCAGCACCACCATCAACAGCTTTTGCCGCTTCTAACATTTGGTCAGGTGTCGGTGACGTAAAAACCTCTCCTGGACAAGCTGCATCGAGCATTCCCATACCTACAAAGCCAGCGTGCATTGGTTCGTGACCACTACCACCACCAGAAATAATTGCTACCTTTGCCTGTCTTGGAGCATCCACACGACACACATAAGTCGGCTCAAAGTTAATTTTTATTAAATCTGCATGGGCAGCTGCCATACCTTCGAGACTTTCACGTACAAAGTCTTCAGGATTGTTAATCAGCTTCTTCATCGTTCTGTCACTCCTGCTTCCAAGGGTCAAAATGCCCCCAGTGACAGATTACCATAGCTGCATACCCTTAACTTCTTCTCGTCGGGATGGTGCGATATGCTGTTCGCGGAGCGTGCGCTTTGCGAACAGCATATCGCAAATCAAACCAAATCAGATAATACTGCAAACAATTAAAATAGTAATCTAGATTCCTCAATTTGCTTTTCAAGGTAAAAAATTAATATATGTCTTCTCTTCCCATCCGTCTTTTGATAGTGGCTATTTTAGCTCTCCCCTTAGTATTTGGGTATGCTAATCCGATAAGTTTTGCAACTCCTCAAAATTCCAACTCTGTCAATGCTCAAACAGAGATGCAACAAGGGCAAACCCAAGAAAAAGCCCAAAGAAAAACTCAAGGAGTAAGTGGTATCGTAACCCGTGTTACAGGGAATCAAATGCCCAGCATTGGCGAAAATCGTCAAAGAAGCAAACCCCAACCAATAAAAACTAGCGTTTGGGTTTTTTCTGGACGCATTCCAGCAAAGGGTACTCGTTTATCTATTACTGAAGCAAGGCAAAATTTTAAATTGGTAACTCAAGTTAAAACTGATAAAAATGGCAAATTCTTTGTTAAATTACTTCCTGGAGAATATACTATTTTCGCTCAGTATGGTAATGATTTGTACTTAAATTCTTTCTTGGGTGATGGTAGTTTTAAAACTGTACAAGTAACAGAAGGCAAAATCACAGAAACACGCTTAGTTAACAGTGAAAATGCCTCTTTTTGAGGTAACACCAAGAAATAAATTCTCCAAAATGTTGTAGGGGTAGGGTCTCCCCACCCTTTAAGATGATATGCTAACTGTCAGTTTCTGTCCCCGTAAAAGAAAAATAATATCTTCTACGAATCGCTGGTTGGTTCCAATCGATTTGTCCCATGAAGTTTGATAAAACTATCAAATGCGTACCAAGCTAATACATACCAAGGAATAATATCAAATTGCAAACCCTTAATTATTAGTTGACGAATCGCCAAACAGCCTAATCCAAAGGGAAACAAAACCCGTATATCTAACTGACCTTCTGTAGCTTCTTTAACACGCTTATTTAAGTCCATGACTGGATTTGATAGTGCGATCGCAGCGTCAGTATGAACCTCTAAAATATCGCCAAAAATTATTCCTAAATCTTTTAGCGTTGCCATGACGTTTTGCCAACTATCTTCACCTTCATGGTTAATAGTTATACTACCTTGGTCAAGATTCATTCGTACTTGGTTAATATTGGAATGTTCTTGCAAAGCATTAACAAGTGGCTGCATTTGCCCTGATTTACGGTTTCTTTGAGCTACTCGCAAGCGCAATCTTCCTGGTGTATCGCTGATAACCTTTGTGGTAATTTGAACATGGTTTACTGATTTCACAGCTTTTGAATGCTTGGGTTTTTGCATTTTTGTTTGACTAACAAAACCATTTTTTAACATGATTACACCCTCCTGATGAAATTTTGGATTTTGATTTTGATTTTGTATATATTCCGTAGGTTGGTTGGAGTAAAACGCAACCCAAGCAAAGCTCAAGAAACCGGGTTTCTCTTTAACTCAGCACGACTATCCTCGATGCAACACCAATAAGAAACCTGGTTTCTCCCACCATCTAATGATTGATGTAACCAAGAATTATTCAGGTTCTCACGTTTAGGGAGAAATTGGGTTTTTAGATTATTTCAATATACTAAAACCGTTGAAAATTGAACTTTTTAAATGGCTATCAGGCTATATTTTAGTAGCTTTTGGCTTTTTCTGACTGCGATAAGATTGAATCTCAAGACAGTCGGTACAAATTAAATTTTGAGTTGTATCAATTAAATATTATAAATATTAGCTTTGATTAAGTTCTTTACATGGTATGAGAAACCGGGTTTCTATTGGTTAAGCAATGAAAATATTCGTACTTAATTTGAACAGAAACCCAGCTTCTTAATTCCTATCCTTGACCGTTTTCGGCTGTTTCTGAATGGCTTGCAGCTTCAAATGCAGGTAATTGCTTTGATTCGGCAATTTCGGCTCTGGCTTCTGCTACGATATCTTCCCATGTTTCGCCAATTTCAGCAAATGCGCCTTTGCTCTTTTCGTAAAGGGCTATTCCACCTTTAATTAGAGATTTGGCGATCGGTTTACCAACACCAGCAACAACAGGAATAAGAACGGGTGCTAGCAATACTGCGCCAATACCTGCGATAATTCCAGGTGCGCCTGCTTCTTCGATGAAATCAGTGATTTTTGCCATGACTATTTTCCTCCAGGGAATTTATAAATTGGGACAAAATTGTTTAGCTTAATCCTTCTCGGATAGCTATTACATCTAGCTGGTGGTAGAGCTTAGAAAGTTAGGAGTTAGGAGTTAGGAATGTAGAGACACGATATATTGCGTCTGTCTCTCTGTATACTGAAAACGGATGTAATATAAACTTTTGTCATGCTGACGAATTATCTAGCTGACGAAGGAAGCATCTAAAGTATTTTTACTTTATTGAAAAGTCTATTTTTACCCCATTCTTAGTATATTTCAATTGTGTATTCCAATTGTTTAAATCTTTCACCACTTCTTTTCCTGATTCGTAGCTCCTAAAATTTCTAATTCCTAACTTTTCTCTACTTTCCGACTTCCTGTTAAAATTGGACGCAAGCCGTTAATCCCTGCTACTACTGTCGAACCATTGTTGACAACAGTTGCTGCAAGGGGGTTGAGTCCAAATAGGGTAGCTACTACCAAAGCCGCTAAATTGGGAATGGCGATGATGCTGGTGTTTTGCCGAATCAATTGCTTGGCTTTGCGGGCAATGTCAATTGCTTCGAGCAAACCGTGTAAGTCGTTTTGCATCAATACTAAGTCTGCTGTCTCACGGGCAATGTCGGAACCGTTCGCAAAAGACACGGAAACGTCCGCATAAGCTAATGCGGGTGAATCGTTAATGCCATCGCCAACGAATGCGACTGTTTTACCTGTTTCGTGCAGCTGTCGAACTACGTCTGCTTTCTGTTCGGGGAAGGCTTCAGCGTGGGTATTGGCTGGGGAAATACCTAATTGGGTCGCGACAGTGGTTGCTGTGCGTTTGTTGTCTCCGGTGAGCATGTGAACTTCTACACCTTCGACTGTCATCAACTTTGTAATGACTTCCTTGCTTTCCGATCGCAGTACATCATTATATTCTATTATGCCTTGTACTTGTCCGTCGCTGGCAACATATATTGCTGATGCGGGTTTATCTGACAATTCATCTACGGCTATCATGTCAATCTCTTGTTGACGTAGAAAACGCTCACTACCGACATAGACTTTTTTGCCGTCGATAATTGCTTCAACGCCTAAGCCTAGTTTATAATCCCATTTTTCGCGGGTCAAAACATCGACTTGTAGAGATTCGGCATGACGTACGATCGCTTCGGCAACGGGATGTGTTAATCGTTGTTCGGCTGTTGCTGCGATCGCTAAAATTTGTAATTCGGAAACTTGGGAATTAAAGCTTCTCACATCGGTAACGGCAATTTCCCCTTTGGTGAGTGTACCTGTTTTATCAAATACAATCGTATCCACATTGGCGAGTTGCTCTAATGCCCGTCCACTACGAATCAGAACGCCACGGCGGGCTGCATAGGAAAGTGCCGCAAGTACTGTTGTGGGAACGGATACGCGGATTCCAGTGGCGAAGTCGAGGGTGAGAATACTTGCAGCACGGGCTGGGTTCCTGGTCAGGGCAAATACGGTTCCCCCAAGTAGTAAAGTTGGCACGACTGCTTTCTGGGCAAGTTTCGCGGCATAGTTTTCCATGCGGGTATCGTGAACTGGTGCTTCCTGCATGAGTTGTATGCTTTTGCCAACGCAGGTATCATTCCCTAGTCGTTCTGCGAGGATGTAAATTTGCCCTTCCCTAACTAAGGTGGAAGCGTAGACAGACTGCCCTTTCCGCTTCATTACGGGCATTGATTCACCTGTCAGTTTTTGCTCGTCAAATAGGGCTTTACCACTAATAATTGTGCCATCTACGGGAACTTGTTCACCTGGGTAGACGATGACGGTATCACCTTTTTGGACTTCTTCAATGGCAATTTGAATTTGTTCCCCATCCCGTTCTACCCAAGCGAATTTACCCAAGGATGCGAGTAAATCGAGGGTTTGTTGTGCGGAAGAACGTGCTGTGCGATCGCGAATATTTTCCCCGATTTCAATCAACCCTAGCATCAATGCTGGGGTGAGAAATTGTCCCTGAACTGTGGTGATTGCGATCGCCATTAAGTCAAGGAAATCAATATTTAATTTGCGTTCTTCGCGAATTGCGACCCAAGCTCGTTGAGCTACTGGTAATGTTGCTAAAACAATGGTTGTCGCAATTAGCATTGGGGGAATTGATACACCAAATGGTCCTCCTAATACTGCGAGTGCTGATGCTGCTGCTGAAAATTTCCAACTTGGATAAGGGTTTTCGTCTTCTTTTTCTGCTTGCTGTGGTGCAGTTCTAATTACTGCTACGTCTGTGGCAGCTTGCAAAGTACGGGTAATATGTGGACGAATATTTGCCCGTGTAATTTTGTTGATATCGTATGTAACTGCTAGGGATGCTGCTGCTGGTTTGATACATACTTTTGTGATGTACTTATCTGATTCCAGAAGCATTTGCAAGCGCTGCACGTATTCGGCATCATCGCGTAGATGCGGAACCCGCAGTCGTAGTCTTCCTAATGTTTCGTGAACAACGCTGTAATAAACTTTGAGTTGATTGATTTTTTTCGCTGGACGAATTTGTCTACTATCAATCTTTTTGCGATCGACTAAGACAACTTTTCCATTTGTTCCCAATCCATTCCCAGCTACATTTACTTGTGAAATATTAGCGGAGGAGGATCGAAAATCCATCTTGACTTGAACCATTGCTGTACTCTCATAAAAATTGAATAAACTGTTTTTGGTGTTGGTAATTGGTTGAGACTTTATTAGTAGTTTAGTTATTAGACATCTCCAAAAATCAATTATGTACTACCTAGAACCTTTGTAAAGAAGCAGAATTACTACGTCTCTACATCTTTTCCGAAGATGTCTATTAGTTGAAACTAAAGAATAAAGAATTAACCATTAACAACACTTAATACCAATTACTTGTGAAACTGCACATTATTTCGATTCCTCCAACCTCCCCTTACTAAGGGGAGGTGCCACAGGCGGTGGGGTTATTTTATGCATCTTCATATTAAAATGGTATAAGGAAGATAAAAATATCCTCATTTAGCCATGAAATTTGAATTCACAAGTTCTTTGAGAAGTCGTAAATTTGCAATCTTCGATTTTTTACTTTACATTTTCCGAAAGCAAAGCCACTTAACCTCAAAGCTGAAGCTTTGATAGATTTTTCAAATTCACTTTAAATGTGTATAAATCTGCCATTTTTGATTTGATTCCTTAACTCACTTCAAAACGGAGCTTTACATCATGAGCAGAAATTGAGAGGTCAAAATTAGGACTACAAAGCTTGCATTTCTAGAAAAGCCATTCGCTAGAAATACTAACTATGCTAGTTATATGATTCTGAACTCTGAATTCTGAATTCTAACTTCTATCTAACTTCTGAGTTTCCTACTTTCTATTCGAGTGGGAAAGTCGCTACCACATCGATTAAAAGGTTGATAAAAGGTGGTTTCAAATCAGCGACAATGCTATTTACTTGGGTTTCACTTACTAGGTTCTCAGTTGTCACTGGCTCTATCAAATCCACTTGTAATAATTGAGTTTCTAACTCAATTCCTTCTCTCTGACTTTCTGATGTATTTAATTGCGTATTTAGTTTTGCAAGATTAGTTTGACTTGTTACCTGATTTGCCGATGGAATGACTTCATTTGCTAATTCCAATAAAGCAAACCAATGGGATTTACTTAACGAGCTTGGTTCAAATGCGATCGCAACCGATGCAGCATCACAATTAACTCGCACATTGGTAACGTGTGGTTCTGTTTTTAACAACCTTTCCAGTGTTCTTGCATAGGCTCTATCTTTAGCTATATGAGGTACATTAAACCTAATTCTTCCCGGAATTGAATGGACAACGCTGTAATTAATCTTTGCTGGCTTTGTGGTCAATCCACTAGCCTTAAATACAGTATTGCTTTGATATTCAGACACAATTTTACGGTCTATTGTACGTTCCAGAGTAGATGCTTTCTCCAATTTTGACACCAAACCTTCACAAGGACTATTATTTTTATTATTTTTCTCTGTTTTACTCTTCCCCATCACCTTTTTTGATGTTACTTCAGGTACGGATAAATGAGTTTTCTTTTCGCTTCCTAATACTGATTTTTTAGTTTTTTTTGTTTCTTGTGGCTTTTCAGTTTCAGTTGCTAAAGCTTGTTGAGTATAGGCGATAATCCGCCGTGTAATATTGGCTGTCAGCATGTAAACTGGTATAGATGCTAAACCGCCAATTGCCAATCTTGATGTAACTGCCAATCCTGCAAACAAGGGAATCAAATCTAGTCCTTGTTCTTTCCAAAATTCGGCGGATTTCCACGCAGCAAAAGGGTCTAACTTTTCCTCAAACTGTTTCTCAGCCGATTTTTGCTCTTTCACGCCAAACTCTTCCAGAATTGCCAATATTTGCGACAATGATAGCAACTCGCTATTAAAACTCACTACCAAACTTTTTGTTGGTTCGTTCCAGGTAATTTGCTTAATTCCCTCTCTCTGTTGCAATCTTTCACAAATCGTATCAATTAATTCTTTAATTGAGCTATTGCTTAATTCCTGATTTAATTCTTTACCACTAACATCAGTAGCGCAGATTCTTACCCGCTCTGTTGTTGCATGGACTATTTGCAATCTGAATTCTTGCAATTCCATTTTCAAAGCCTGCACAGTTTTTTGTGCTGCTTCTTCTTTCTTCACGCCTTGATGATTTTCATCGCTTTGCGCCCCAATTGAGATTGATTCAGGAGATATTTCTACCTGATTATTTAATCTCTCGCGACTACTAATGGTTTTTGTCATTTGCTTATTTACCCGATAACCCCTTCTAATTAAAAAGGTTAACAATACATTAAATTTACACTAACAGGAGGTAATTGTCACTACTCCTTAGAATTATTATTCATTAAGTGTTGTGATTTTGTAGCCTCTGATACTCTTCTTCTGATACTAGCTCTTGAGTACTTTCAACGCGGTCTAGAAAGACAATTCCATCGAGATGGTCGCATTCGTGTTGAAAAATTCGTGCGACAAAATCAACAAGCTTTTGATGTTTGGATTTGCCTTTTCTATCTATATACTGAACTGTTACCCATTCGTATCGGGGTACTAACCCCCTAATGCCAGGAACACTTAAACATCCTTCCCAATCTTTGATAATTTTACGTGAATGGTCAATAATTTTAGGATTAATCATTGCAGTTGGTTTCATGTCTGGAGCCTTGGGATATCGGGGATTTGGATGGGAAGCCACGATAAACAAACGATATGATTTTGCGACTTGCGGGGCTGCAATTCCTACTCCGTTGGCACTTGCTACTGTTGCGATTAAATCATCGATTAGTTTTTGAATCTGTTCATCTTTAATATTTTCAATCAAAGATGCTGACTGCCGTAAAACTGGATTACCTAACTTAATAATTGACAATGATTCCCTATTTTTCTGGTTCATTATAAAAATTATTTAGAATGGGTTGATCTATCTTGGGTTATAGTTTCTAGTTACAAAATTTGAGTTAAAACTGTTTATAGTTTATTCTTCAGGAGAATGATAGAAAAGGCAAATCCAAACATCAAAAGCTTGTTGATTTTGTCGCACGAATTTTTCAACACGAATGCGA
>NZ_NTFS01000307.1 GCF_002289455.1 Brunnivagina elsteri CCALA 953 | reverse complement strand
GGATTGATCCATCAAAGTGGACGACACTTAATGAGTGTGGTTAACGATATTTTGGACTTGACGCGGATGGAAACCGGGCAAATGGAACTGTCTGCGGGATTAGTCAAGATTCAATCAGTTTGCGATCGCGCTATTGTTGACGCTAAAGCTGTTTATGTCCAAAATAATAAAGCCGCAACGACTAACCAAAACCATCAGTTCATCCTGACGATTGAAGCTGGACTTGATGAAATCGTTGCCGACGAACTACGATTACGGCAAATGCTCGTTCATCTGCTTTCCAATGCTTTCAAATTTACTGAAGGTGAGGGTAAAATTGGTTTGCGGGTAAGTCGTTGGGAAGGTTGGGTTGCTTTTACTGTCTGGGATACGGGGATTGGAATCGCGGAACACCAACAACATTTAATTTTCCAGAAATTTCAACAGCTTGAAAATCCCCTAACTCGTCAGTTTGAGGGTACTGGTTTGGGACTGGTACTAACCCGTGCTTTAGCAAGACTTCATGGGGGAGATGTCAGCTTTTTATCGCGAGAAGGAAAGGGCAGTCAATTTACCTTACTTTTGCCTCCAAGCCCTCCCAAAACCTCATTTGGTGAAAACTTAAGTCATCCCCATGCCAGCCATAGGGGACTAGGCTCAGGGATGTTCCCCAAGGCAAAATATGGAATTTCTTCAACCAGCCAAACAGGTCGAATTGAGGATGAAGTAGCAGCAAACGACACAGCATCTCACCAGACTCCTAACCCCTCGCAACGGTTGATATTAGTTGTGGAAGCAGTGGGAAGATATATTGAAGAAATTACCGAACAGTTAACTGGATTGGGATATCGAGTTGCGATCGCACGTTCGGGATGCGAAGCAATTGAAAAAGCTCGCAGGTTACAACCAAAAGCAATATTCCTCAATCCCGTATTACCTCTATTGTCGGGATGGGATGTACTCACTTTGCTGAAGTCTGAAGAATCAACCCGTGGGATTCCCGCAATTATCACCGCAACTGGAGCAGAAAAACAACAAGCATTTGCTAACCGTGCTGATGGATTTTTACGCTTACCAGTTCAACATCAAATGCTTGCACCATTGCTTGATCGCTTGTGCATTAAATCTGAACAAAAAAAGTCTGAGAAAGAAAATGCAGAAGTAATTGTTAATACTCCATTAAGAATTTTACGGCTAGTCAATCCTGATATTGACAACCATATCCAACCATCACTTCCCGATCATCGAGTTATTGAAGTTGATGACCTCGAACAAGCAGAGTTGTTATCACGAGTTTGGCAATTTGATGTGGTTTTATTGGATGCTGAAATTGGGCAAGCTAAATCCTATCTGGAAGGACTCAGCAAACACCCCCGACTCTCAGTTTTACCCATCGTTACATGTAGCGTTGATGTTTCCCAAGCCGCATCGCAAATACCGGGTTTATCCGTATTTCCCTGTTTGACAACCCAAGGTACAGAAAACAAATCAGAAGCATTACTATCGGTGTTACAAATTGCATCTGGAATCTGTTGTCCTTCCAGTGCTTTAATAGTTGATTTAATGATGTTGCCTGATTTCCCAGAGGCAAAAAGTAATCAATTACGTAACTCTAGAACTGAGACAAATAGAAGTAAAAAAATAGAAGAGCAATTTTCCCGCAGTTTAGAAGCTCCAAATTTTTTCCGTGGTTCAGAATGGTTTCAAGCTTTAATTCAGTATTTACAAACAGGAGGATTAAAAGCTTCAATGGCTCGCTCCTGGGCAGAAATGTTACAGCAAATTCGTCATCATAGTGTTGATTTGTTGCTAATTTATTTGGATAATTCAACACCCAAGAAGGAAGTTATGGTGGCTTTGAAAGCGTTAGAAAAACTACCATTCCATTTACCTCCAGTATTAATTCTCGACCAGCGATTAAATAAAATTGAATCTAGTGAAAAAGAAGAAGAAAAAGTAATTGTTTCACCAATTCTTGGAGCGAAAGTGTTACCCCGTTCAATCTCAATGGAAGATTTATTAGGTGAGATTCATTTGGCTTTGAAGGGGCTTTAGATTAAGGAGTTAGGAGTCGCAATAGAAATAACAGGAAAGATTAGATGAATAATCTTAATTCCTAACTCAAAACTCCTCACTCCTAACTCTTAATGGGTACTCTAATTACTTGATAAGCACCGCGATCGCCTAAAATTTTGTAATCGGTTGGTTGTAAACCCATTTCTGGAAATTTTTTCGGTTGTGCAAACACGATTACCGATTTTTGACCTTTCTTAACTGCTTGATTTTGAATGTATTCGCTAGCGCTTTCACTACCTCCAATATAATTAATCTGCCGTTGGGTGTAAAATGCGACAGATGGCTTTTTGAAACCAAGCATAATCAATTCTTCATTTGGTCTTTGGTTAAGGACTGCGATCGCAGATAATTTCCGCAATGGCATTTGTCGCTCGCTGTCCATAATATACTGGGCAGGAGTTAATACAAATAACAAAAATAAACTAAACGCGACAAGATTAACCCCAAAAAGCCCTACCCAATATTTTCGTATTAGTAAAATACTTAAGAATATTGCACTCGCAAGCCAAATTATACCGCATACCTCAGTTAAATTTGATTGCTGTAAAAGCTGTTTAAAATTTGGTGCAGATGAATCTTGACCAAAAAGTCCAGGAACGTAAAACGATGTCACACCAATTATCGTCACAAAAAGGATATTTACCCAAGCTGTAATCCGGAAACCTGGAATCGTCGAGACACGAATGGTATCTCGATTGATTAAATCCGCAAATAACAACGCAATTAGAATCCCCACAGCAGGCATCAAAGGTAAAATGTAACTAGGTAATTTTGTGACTGCGATCGTGAAAAACCCAAAAATACCAAATACCCAAGCAACATTAAATAAACCAAACTGCTGAAAGCGAGACTGGGACATCCAATATTTTCGCTGCCAAAACTTCACCTTGATAATTGCACTTGGTAAATAAACCGAATAGGGTGCAAAACCCAACAATAAAACTACAAAATAAAAATACCAAGGTGCTGAATGACGATTAACGACAGCAGTAAAACGCTCGACATTATGATAGCCAAAAAACGCATTAATAAAATTCCAACCATTACGCCAAATTACCAACACATACCAAGGTAATGAGACAATGGCAATCATGAATAAACCGATAAATAATTTTATTTCCCGCAAAACTTGCCAAAAGTTGCCCACATACAGCAAGAATCCTCCAATAACCAACCCTGGAAGTACAATCCCCACGGGACCTTTACTTAAAATTGCCCCACCAATTAGGATATAAAAAGCCGTATACCAACGATTCGGTAAAAGGCTATTTTTCTCTGTTTTCTCCTCTTCCTCAGCTACATATCCCAGGAAAAAACATAACAAAGCTGAAACCATGCAGAAAGTCAAAAGCATATCAGACACTCCAGCACGTGCCCAAACAATCATTTCTGGACTCAGGGCAATTAATGCAGCACCTAAACCAGCAACCATCCAGCGACGACTGGGATGGGAAACCCCTGCTAAATTATCTTGCTTGGCACAATACCACTGCAAAATATAAAAGCAAAAACCCACCACAGCAGTTGCTACTAAAGCGCTGGGAAGTCTTACAGCCCATTCATTCACACCAAGAATTTGATATGCGATCGCTTGACACCAATATATCAAAGCTGGCTTATCAAATCGGGTTTCATCATTAAAAAATGGCGTAATCCAATCCCCACGCACCAACATTTGCCGGGAAGCTTCAGCAAACAGAGGTTCGGTTTCATCAATCAAACCCACACTCCCCAAATGCCAGAAAAAACCAATCCCAGACACCAAAACAACCCACAGAACAGGGAATATCCCAGCTAGAACTGGACGCTTCTCCATATCCCTACACCATTCATCAAAAGCATGATTAGTCATTGAATCAAAAGTCGGTAGTCAATAATCAATGGTTCACATACAGAAGTCACAAGTCAATACCTTTGACTACCTTTACTCAACTTTTGTTCTTTATTGTCGAAAATTGAGACTGAGAAGTGGAGAATAAAACGATTAGGACTGACGATATTGTTCCAATTCAATAATGGTGCGTGATGCTACAAGTATATAACTACGTACAAAATTTATTTTCATCGTCACACACCCTACAATCAAAAATGTGCCAGTTGCGTAAGTCCTGGCTTTAATTACTTAAAATCAGCTGCCATTCCTTCCCTTCCCCATTCCAAGCAGGTAAAGGAGTTTCTCCAACTATATATGGTCCCCAATACCGACGGGAACCATCTTGGGCAAATGCAACCAATACATCACCCTTTTCCAACTTCAAATTACCGTTAGGTAAAGATAATAACAACCCTTTTTCATTTCCCTCCTGAGGTGCAAAGTCCCAATGTGCCGGGACATCTGCCACAGTTGTTCCCCCACCTTTGACTTCTCCACGTCGCGCTAACAAGGCAAGACGCACGGGTTGAGTGGTTTGATTACTCATCCGTAAACTTCCGATCCCCGTGGCTTTTTTCTCGCTATTTGGATGATATGACAGTAATTTCGTCTGAGTATTTACTGAACCTGTTTGTAATAATTTTCCAGTTGGTTCACTGTTGTGTAATTCGCTTTGATTTAACTGATTAACTGGAACTGATGAAGTTGAAGCTACTTCTGTCGCTTCCGGTTCAAAAGATACGCTCACTTGGTAACATCCAGCAAACATTCCCAGTATACCCAAACAACCAATAGTGAGAATTGCGTTACGATACTTTGGCAATTTCATAGCAATGTAAATATTTAGAAAGAAATAAATTTAGAAAGAAATAAATTTAGAAAGAAATAAGTACTTAGTTTTGCGATTAACAAAAGCACAAAATTAGCACTTCCCGCAAAAGTATTTTTGATTCTTATTGGTAACTTTGTCTAGCCGCAGTCAATTTTTTACCATTGAAAAGCTGAAAGCTTCTGATGGAGATGATATTTCTTGATTTGAGTAGGTATATTATCTTACTTATCAAGAAATAGTTCAGGGGGAATCACCCCTGTAATGGTGGATATTATTTGAGGGAAAATGTGTCAAAAGTTACATATTTAGCAAAAGTTTTACTTTCACTTGTTTTTGTTAGAAATTTGGAAACGAAAAGCTTGCAGCATAACTACAAGACCCCCACAATAATATTTATAGCTAGTTAATCTAGACTTGGTATCCTCAAATTGGCATACCTACCTAAATAATAGTTTGATTTTCTGCCAAATCGCCATAAAATGCAAAATACTCGTTTGAATGATTTATTTGATGCGATCGCACAAAGGTTGGGAAAATGGTTGAATAATCCCTGGAGACGTTGGTCTTTGTTGATTATAAGCTTTTTGCTGGGAATTTTTCTGGGGACGGCAATTTCCACAACGGCAGGGCAACAAGCTCGACTCGACATCGTTGTTGCAGCAGTTTTGGTTTTCATAACCGAAGTCACAAGTCGAATATATTACCGTGGTCGTTTCGCCGTTGGTTCAATTTGGCTAGAATGTCTAAATATCCTCAAAATCGGTTTTATTTACAGTTTATTTATCGAAGCATTTAAACTCGGTTCGTAGGGGAAAGGGAAATTAATATTTTCAATTCCCATAATTAAACAGAGACGCGATACATCGTATCTCTACATTTGTAATTTCCCTGTATTGTATTTATACATTTGTAACTTCTAATTACCCAATTAAAAAAATGACAATTTATCAAAAATTAGCTAGGGAAATTGCTGAAAACCATCAAAAAATGGGTCGTTCCTTCATTCAGGGAATATTAGGAGGGCAGGGAACAGGTAAAACCACATTAGCTGCATCTGTTTCGGCAATATTGGAGCAAATGGGATATCGTACAGCTTGTTTATCCCTGGATGACTTATATAAAACTTATTGCGATCGCATGATTTTACTACAGCAAGATTCCCGTTTAATCTGGCGTGGTCCTCCGGGAACCCATGATGTAGAATTAGGTTTAGCAGTACTAGACGAAATTCGTAATTCTCATAATAATAATCCCCAAAATCCAATTACCATTCCCCGCTTCGATAAATCCCTCCATAACGGAGCTGGAGACAGAAGTAATCCCGAAATTATTCCCCATATAGATATTCTCCTATTTGAAGGGTGGTTTGTTGGAGTACGTCCAATTGATGCAGCTGCATTCAATAATCCACCTCCACCAATCATCACAGTCTCAGACAAAACCTTTGCTCGCGACATAAACCGTGAACTTACCCACTATCTACCACTATGGGAACGGATTGATAATTTAATTGTACTGTATCCCCAAGATTACCGTTATTCAGTACAATGGCGAAAACAAGCCGAACATCAAATGAAAGCAACCGGGAAACCAGGAATGACAGACATGCAAATCGAAGAGTTTGTCAATTACTTTTGGCGTGCTTTACATCCCGAATTATTCATCAAACCATTAATAAGTTTGCCAGAATACGTTAACTTAGTCATCGAAATTAACGCTGACCATTCATTTGGCAAAATCCATCGCGAGTATCCCAACGCTTGATAAACACCAAACAAATAGCTCTCTTTTACTCTCTTCTTTTACTCTCTTCTTTTACTCTCTGCGTGAACCTCTGCGCGACTCTGCGTTAAAAAATATTCCAAACTACTTAACAAATCATCTAAAAATTAATCCATACAGGTGATGTTTATTCAAAGCTAAAAATAATATATTAAAAATATCATAATTTGAAAAAACAAAATAGCCCTGGGGAGATTATCGAGATGAAAAAGATTATCCCAGTAACTTTATTTATCGCGATCGCAATATTGGCATTTTTACTCAACCATCAACCAGCTAGCGGTAAGCATCGCGAGGGAAGACACTACAGGTACGATCGGAGTATCTTCGATAATTACTACGGGGGTTATGGTGGTTACTATCGCGATCGCAATCGTCGAAATTATCCCATCAGATACTGCCAACCTGTGACACAATGGCTACTTGACCAAGACTCAGCATACCACCCACGCGCTTACTCCGATGGTTTTCGTCAAGGAAGGGAAAGCGCAAAAAGAGGAAATGAATATAAACCACGTACTGCTGGAGGAGAATTTGCACGGGGATTTGATGATGGTTATTATGGCAGAGAATTTAGCGGACAAAAGCACATTATTGCCAACGCATATCAACCATTTACAACCAGCGAATGTAATTATTACTAATCATTTAATTTGTCATCTTTTTGTATCCCCAATTTTTTCAAAGTCGGGGATATTTTTGATTAAAGGAAAACGCAAAATTAAACTATGTAGCTTGTACTCTAACTCCTGATTCCTGAATTCTTTCTTCTTAAACTCCCTGAATCTCCTTTACCAAATCATAAAAAGGAATCCAATTATCTAAAGAAGCAATATTTTCCCAAACAGACTCAATTACAGGTCTGAGAATCACTGTTTTCGGATTATATTTATTTAAAGTTAGAGAAATTTTCTCGATTTCATCTGGTGATAAATTAGACAAAATTCGATGATAAATACCCGACCAATTTACAAACAAATCAGATGTTCCTAAAGATTGTCCAATTTCCGAATCGCTTAAAATACAACTAGCATCATCACGCCATTTACTCGAAAAAGTCGTAGCGATATCACTAAAAAAATGATGATAACTAACGGGATAACTATTTAAAAATCGTAATGTAGCTCGTAAAAGTTCTGCTAATTCTGGATTATCGACTGAATTATCTAACTCCTCAAAACCTAACTTTCTCAACATAAAACGACGATATTCAGCATCGTAAAAATCTTCAAATTTGGATAAAGCAGTGCCCATATCATTAGTCCGAATAGCAGCAGCTAGGGGACGTTGTAACAACTCCAAATTCAACTTACAGATTCCGGGCTGATTCCCGTAACTATAGCGTCCAGAATGGTCAAAATAAGCCGCAGTAAATTGTCGATCTAAATTAGGGATAAAAGCGTAAGGACCGTAATCAAAACTTTCACCAGTAATCGACATATTATCAGTATTTAAGACAGCATGACAAAATCCCGATGCCATCCACTGTGCTGCGACCTCAGCGACTTTCTGGACTAATTCAGCATAGAATAAAGCATACTTTTCTTGCTCATTACTCAAATGAGAACAGTACGTATTAATAACATGAGTTAATAAC
>NZ_NTFS01000306.1 GCF_002289455.1 Brunnivagina elsteri CCALA 953 | reverse complement strand
AGTCTGGGAACGATGAAACCCCAGACATTCCCGTCCTCTTGGTTGGAAGCGAAGCCTCTCAGAGGGCATTCCCAGGCAGAGCCTGGGAATGAGCAGGAAAGAGTATAGAAAGCTTAAAACCCTTGCAAATAGGACTTGTGTGTACACCGTAGGCTCGCGGGGAGGGGGAAATATAGTCCACAGTCCAGTTCCCTCCTCGCGAGCGGGGAGGGTTAGGGTGGGGTTCTTTTATTCTGGTGATGATTTTTCCAAACGTTATTCCCGATCAATTTTTTGGGAATACTAAAGCTGTGTTCCGGCAAAGGATTGGTATATGAGTGTGCTACGGATTCAGTTGGCTCAATTAATCAAACAAATGACCGATGACGAACTCCAACTGGTTTGGAATGCTGTTTATGCCTTACATAGCGATTATCAAGTTCTCAAAGCCATCCAAGAAGTAAAGCGAGTCGAACAGCCAGGGGATTCGCTTACCCACGAAGAAGCAGTACGATATTTGACAATACCGCAAGGAGGGGGAAAGTGAATATAGAAGTTCGCTATGCACGTTCCTTTTTAACAGATTTAAGTAGCTTACAACCTGCCACATATCAGCAAATTTACAGTTTGGCTTTTGTCGAGTTTCCCCAAAAAGGACAACTATACTACTTACCCCAACTACGACAAATTGATGGAGAGGGGATATTTTATCGATTTACCCTAGATAAATATTTGATTGGAATTGAACTGCGGGGGGAAATTGTTAAGTTTTTGCGAGTGATACCAATGCCAGATGTTTAATGCGAGCAGATGGGATAACACTTAAAACTGTATAAGGGAGTTAGGGGATCGGCGAACCCTTATCTTAAACTTGTTCTTGAAACTAACTTTATTGAGATTTCCCTATGGACGCTACGACACTATGGCAGCGATACCAGGAATGGCTGTATTTCCATGACGGATTGGGGTTTTACCTCGATGTGAGTCGGATGCGCTTCGACAATGCGTTCGTAGAGACTTTACAACCGAAATTCGAGAAAGCTTTTGCCGACATGGTAAAGTTGGAACAAGGTGCGATCGCAAATCCAGATGAAAACCGGATGGTGGGACATTACTGGTTGCGGAACCCCGATTTAGCACCGACTCCCGAAGTGACGCAAGAAATTGTCAGTTCGATCGAACAAATCGAAGTTTTTGCCGAAAAAATCCACACTGGAGCTATACATCCTCCCAAAGCTGCCCGATTTACCGATATAATTTCCATTGGTATTGGTGGTTCGGCACTTGGTCCTGAATTTGTCGCTGAAGCACTCGCTCCCGATTTTCCCCCTTTAGCAATTCATTTTATCGATAATAGCGACCCTGCGGGCATCGATCGCATCCTTACCTATCTCCGCAACAAGCTTTCTAGCACTTTAGTATTGGTGATTTCCAAATCTGGGGGAACACCAGAACCCCGAAACGGCATGTTGGAAGTCAAAAAAGCCTATGCTGGACAAAATTTAGATTTTGCAAAGTATGCCGTTGCTATCACCATGTCTGGTAGCAAACTTGACCAACAAGCCACAGCCGAAAACTGGCTGATGCGCTTCCCTATGTACGATTGGGTAGGTGGACGCACTTCCGAATTATCGACTGTTGGTTTAGTTCCCGCAGCCCTCCAAGGTATCGATATTAATGCCATGTTGGAAGGGGCAAAGGAAATGGATGACGCAACCCGTGTCGCCAATCTTAAAAGTAACCCTGCTGCATTACTGGCTTTATCATGGTATTACGCAGGTAATGGCAAGGGTGAAAAAGACATGGTTGTTCTTCCCTACAAAGATAGTTTGCTGTTATTTAGCCGCTACTTACAGCAACTCGTCATGGAATCATTAGGTAAGGAAAAAGACCTAGATGGCAACACCGTATACCAAGGAATTGCCGTTTACGGAAACAAAGGTTCCACCGATCAACACGCATACGTCCAACAACTACGGGAAGGAGTACCCAACTTCTTCCTAACCTTTATCGAAGTTTTAGAAGATAGACAAGGTTCATCCCCCGAACTCGAACCTGGAATTACGGCAGGTGATTATCTTTCAGGATTCCTTCAAGGAACCCGGCAAGCACTTTACGATAACCACCGAGATTCCATCACTTTAACAATTCCCCAAGTCAATCCCCGTACCGTCGGTGCATTAATTGCATTATACGATCGCGCCGTTGGTCTATATGCCAGCTTGATTAATGTCAATGCCTATCACCAACCGGGAGTTGAAGCGGGAAAAGTAGCGGCAGCAGTGATTCTGGAACTACAAACCAAAATTGTCAGCGTTCTACAAAGTGAGAAAACTCCGCTTACTATTGCCCAAATAGCCGAAAAAGCTGGTGTTGTTGACAAAATCGAATCGGTTTACCTGATTTTACGCCACATGCAAGCTAACAATCGTGGTGTCACCTTCCAAGGTAACTTTAGCGAACCTAGTAGTCTTACAGTTGCGATAAGCAGAGCTTGATAGATGTAGCTTATATATCATAGAGAGTGCATTTTTGTTGCTTTTGCAACATTTTTTTATGGCTGAACATCTAAGATTAAAGATAGCTCTTTAGTTCTAAGTATGTTCAGCCTTTTCTATTTTGGGTAATAGGTAATAGTTAATCAAATAATATGAAGCTGCACATTATTTGACCTTTCCATACCTCCCCTTACTAAGGGGAGGTGCCACAGGCGGTGGGGTTATTTTATGCATCTTCATATTAAATTGGTATTAGTGGGTAATAGACGAATACGGAAATATAAACCAAAAATACATAATAAATAATCAATAACCAGGGGATTTATATGAGTCAAGCAAGAGGAATTGAAATCCGTTATTTAGAGTCGATTAAAGGGGGAATGGCACAATTTTTTACCCCTCAAGCTAGCAACGAAACAATGTTAGTACAGGTTCCAGCAGGTGCGATTGATGACTTATTTGTCCACAAGTCACAAACCGACCAAATATTAGTAGTCAAAGGTGAATTTGTACTAGTTACATTAATAGACAAAAAATATCAATATATTCCCCTAAGTGAATATCAACCTGCGGTAGTTAAAATTCCCCCTGGAGTATTACACGGAGCAATTAATTTGAGTTCTGTTCCTTGCGTAATCGTGAATGCAGTATTGCGTCATCGTCCACCACAACCAAACGATTATATTCCCCGTCCACGTCCATACGAATATGATTTAGATGCAGCAAAAGCCTCATTGGCAAAATTTGCGGCAATAAATTTGATGAAATAGGGCAATATTGACTTTGGGATGATAGTTAGCTAACAGGTAAATCGCGGAGAAAATAAAAGCGATCGCGTCTCCAATCTTCTCCTTTAATTCGTCCCAAGTAACCTGTAAGTGGTGATGATAATTCGATTAATATTTCGTGTAAATCTCTAGATTCTAATGCTTGAAGTGGTTTAGACATTACGTATGCTGCATGAAGCGCTTCAACTCCTGCGCGTTCGTATTTAGTTTGTTCGAGATAATTTTTCAGGACTTGTATGATATGCGATCGCAATTCAATCTCTTTTTCTATCTTTTGGATATATTCTTCAAGCTTTACATCAATTTGACCTGGTTCTAAATACTGTTTCAATTCAAATAAATTTATCGAACCAGAATATTTTGCATGTAATTCAACTAATTTTTGTAATGTCATCGCATTAATAATACTAACTTTCCATTCTTGAGCAGATTTGAGAGTATCTGATGAAGGCTTACCGGGACCAATTACTAATTTTGCGGAATCAATAAATTTATCTTTTCCTAAGTGCTTTCCCCCCAACTTAATCAGTTCTTCAACTGTGCGACTGGGAATCAATTTACCTGCTTTGCACTCACAAACTAATGGATATGGTTGGGAACAAAACAAATCTAAACCACCTGCACCACCTTTGTGAGCAGTATCAACCTTAAAACCTAAAAAATCAAGACTGCGACGGGTGATATTTTCAAAGTCAGTTCCAGCTCGGTAATTTGTTTTTCTCTCATCTAGTTCAATACTGCGATCGCCTAATTTTGCGATCGTCCCAATCCAAGCTAAATCTGGATTCGGTTGTTGGGAAATTTGTTGACTATTCCAACCCAAAAATTCTTGAATATCCTGTTGTAAGTTTTTCGCAGCAGAGCTATTTATTTTTAAATATTCTAGTTCTGCCTGTAATTGTTCTAATTCCGGATGTTCTGGTGGTTCAAGTTGTTCTAGTTGTTTGCGACGAAATGCAAAATTATTATCTGTTAAAACAGGCTTCATTTCTGATACTGTCAATGACTTAGATAAACTAATGAATTTTCCCAGTTTTTCTTGAGTTGCTGTCATCTCTTGTGACTGTGGCAGATGATAAACACGCAAGTAAGTAAAGAAAATATGCTGATTTCGTAGTAAAATTTTCTCGAATGCTTCTTTTTTCCAAACTGTCAACTTAGATAAAATATCCAAAGATTTACTACCATCTAATACTTGACATAATTCACATTTTGCCCAAGTTTTAATCTGTATATTTTCACTAGCTAATAGAGGAAGCTGTAACTGTTCATCTCCAGGAAATAAAGTTATTTGCTGAGGTTGTAGTAACGCACCATGAGAATGCGGAAATATGTTTTGAACAAATGGCAAAAAGCTTGAGCGATAGTATTGCTCATCAGGAAGTTGAACAGTTTTGAAATAGGAAGGATACAGAGCAAATTTTTTTCCAGGATGTACAAATGTTTGAGCGAAAACTACTATTGTACATCCCTGAATTAAAGCCTCAATATCAGGAGCATATAAACATAAAGCTGTACTAATTACACTAGAAGTACTCATAAGCCGATTTTAGATAATAAGTTATCAACCATATCACTAACATCATCACTTTCATTTAAATTTTGTGTTGGTGTTTCGGGAAGAATATCTTCATCAACTAAACCAGATGGGACTTGTCCCGATGGATCGCTGAGAATTTCACGAATTAAATAGTTATTCATTGCAATTTGCTTCTCAATGACAAATTTGGTAATTTCGCTTCCGCTAACCTCATAATCTGTACAAGCTTTACTAACAAATAATATTGCTAATAACGGTTTAATATCTTCGCTTGAAAGTTTAATAAATTCTCCTGCGAATTCATTAGATAGAAGTGTGTCTAAGTATTGTTTCCCTTTTGTATTATCTTTGACATCCTTTGAACGAATTAAACAACCACGAGTCATATCAAACTTTTTATAATCGATTAACCGACTCAAAGCAGCACTCACAAACCTAGAACTAGATTCTTGTAATACTGCTACTACTATTTTGACTATTTTCCCTTCTTCTTTTCCAGTTACCTTAAAATGTAAATAACCTTTATCTACGCTTTTGAGTTTTAATTCTTCGACTTCTTCTATTTTGACTTTCTCAATAGTTTCTCCCTTCAGAACTTCCATATTGAATAGTAAAGCTTCTGCAATAAGTTTACTATCTTCAAAATATTCATCAATTGTTTTATCAAGTGCTACTAGTTCTTTCTCAAACGCTTTTTGTACTTGGTTCTCCCTTTCACCTGGTTTTTCCCCAGGGAATTTCCAATTTTCAGCGCACCACTTCAAAACCTTTCTTACAATAGGCTTTTCCTTTCCAATTTCTCGCAGTTCAGCTTCATTAAATGGATAAACAGGATAAGATGGTGTCAAATTTTTAGAAGTATAAAAATCATCTAACCAATGAGATACAAGAGCAACTACATCGTCACTATTAAGATGTTGTAAATCAAAAGTCTTCTCACCAATTCTATCTATAACAGCTTCTGCTTGAGGTAAGACTTTTACTTGATCTTTCCACGTAGTTGCATACATATTTAAAAGTAAAACACCTCGCTTGACTTTACTGTAAAGGTCTTTTGCAAATAATGCGATGACTTGCGCTCTAGTAAAACCCTGCTCATTGCAATCAACACTTTCTAGCTCATCAAAACTAATTACTGTCGTTCTATAATCACCAATTAAATTCAGTATTTCACATATGGTTTGAAATGCATCTGACTCTTTATCTCGTAAAGAACTATTTGGTAAACCCATCGCATCAGCTTGTACTTGGGCTAACTCTTTTCCTGATAACCAATTAATTGCAAATGAAGCTCTATCCGAGGAAAGCGTCCATAATATTGCCTGGACTATATATGGATTTTCAATATGCGGTTTTATATTTAATGCCGCAGCAGTCATAATATCAATTATATTGGGATTTTTGGCTAAAGCACCTGGAAATTTTTTAATAAAATGTTCTGGTGAGTGATTTGATTTATATAGTTCATTAACTAAAGCAGCAGCTAATTCTTGCCATTGCATTACACCTTGGCTGCCAGGTTGTTTTAAACTAATTGCTAAAGTATTTAAAAATTTAGAACTAATTCTGTTTAAGTCCCCATAATCAACCTCGCTCATATATACAAAAAAGCATTCTCCTTGTTTTTGGAGAGAATGCCGGATACGGCTAACTAAATGACTTTTCCCTAATCCTTTCTCTGCCTTGATTGTAATACCAATAACAGAACGTTTTCCCGATTTAACTTGTTCGATGGCTTGGAAAACTGCATCAGATGCATAAGCATTTATGGAAGGAACATCAGGGAAGCTTTGATTCCAGACATCATGACTTCTAACAACTAATGAGCGATCGAATGGATTGTAGTTTTCAATGACTTTTTGTAAGTCTGATACTGAAGAAGAAGAGTTAGTCATAATTCTGTAGTTATTTGAAATTTGCGAAGAATAAAAAATACAAAATAAAACTTATGAACTTAGACGTTGAGCATAACAGCGCAATCCGTTGACTTTTGTTGTAATTGAATCTTCTATTTTGTCTGGAGCGCTATCTTCAACACTTCCACCTTGAAGCTGTAAAATATCATTAGTTTGCATCTCCAACAGCCAATTATTGAATTCTTCACGGGTAACTTTTTCACCTATTTCTCTTCTAATTCTGTAAATAGGTACTAAATCATCCATGTTGTAGTTTTGATTTAGCTTGTCGTAGATTTCCAAAGCAACCAACTTAAACTCGTCATAAGACGCGATCGCACTCTTAACCCCATTAACTAATTCAGGTGTACTAACACTTGTACTATTTGTCTGTCTCATCCATCTCAACAGGGCATTTGCTGCCCAAGTACCAACAATAGTCCCTTCAAAGCTGAAATCTGAACTCTTTAAACCTTCACCTAATGCCTGTAAACCTTTGTCTGTAAGGGAAACATTAACTACCCGCTTATTGCCAACAACCGCGATTGCACCTTCAGTTTCCAATTGCTGGTAAATTTTATCGTACACACCAGCGTTTGCTTTTTTACGTCCAGCGCGATCGCTTAATTTTCCTTTGGTAACTTTATTTTCAGTTCCAGCTAAACCCCACAAAGCCAAAAGCAAGCGAGTCTGCACCTTAGTTGCTTGCAAACGATTATTATCCGAACCCATACGTATTCCTTTTTTTACCGATTATCAATATATTAATTCTTTTATTTTGACATTGGCTACTTGCGTATGTCAGGTAAAACGATTACAAAACATCAAAAGATACATCATATACATAAGTAAAAAGCGATACAGTAAATCCGTATCACCAAAACAAGTGCTATAAAAAACAGGGGCGAAACTTGATGCGATCGCAAAAAAAACAGATTTTTTACTTATGTCAGTGGAAAAGATGGAAGTGTACTTCTTAAAATTTGTACTTTTTCAGTAATTACTTCTAAAACTCCATCTAAATTGTTATAAACTTCGTTATTATTAAACCTCAAAAATTGAACCCCAATTGATTCAATTAAAACTTGTCTTTCTTTGTCATATTTAATAGCATCATCTTGAAAGTGACTCTCTCCATCAATTTCAATAGCCAGTTTTAATTCAGGACAGTAAAAATCAATTACAAATTGATTTACGCTGTATTGTCTGCGGAATTTGCAAGTCTCAATTTGCTTACCTTTTATTTTCCCCCACAAAATATTTTCTGCCGTTGTCATATTATTCCGAAGTTGTTTCCGCTTATCTTTTTCGGAGGTTTTATTATAAATCTGAGTCATTAGAAAAAAGTTTTTTATAGCCTATACATCAATCTTATCCTTTTCTCTCCCCTTGGCAAGGGGAGAGATGCCGAAGGCAGAGAGGGGTAAAAATATTGGTGATTTCAAACAATATTAATTACCCCTCC
>NZ_NTFS01000305.1 GCF_002289455.1 Brunnivagina elsteri CCALA 953 | reverse complement strand
GCCTCCAAGTATCGGTTCCCAGCCTGGAGGCTGGGAACCAGTCAGGGCAAGGGCTACATCTTAACTTAGTGCCATTCGTTTTTAAAGCTTGTGCTGCAAGCTGTTGGGGCTTTTATTTCTTTTTGCTTCTTGCCCCTAAAACAAATTGTATCCAAAACCCGCTATGTTTTTAGGACTTACGTATGAGTTACGGAATAACGAACCGCAGAGGCACAGTATTTCGACTTCGCTCAATAACCGGGCACGGAGAAATCAGAGTTTGAGAGATATTTTGCGTAAGTCCTAGTTTTAACTGAATACCACTAAGTTCAGTCTCTTTCTTCTTGGTTGGGAAAATCATCGGGTGGTTGATCTTTTGCCATGCGTTGTTGCTCCTGGGATACCCATTCCCAAGCCATCAAACAACCAATGCTTAAACCTGCCAGCATCAGTGCTAATGTCCATGAGAACTGATGGGGGAATTTAAAATCAATCCAGATACCTATTGCCATTCCTAATAAAGTTGGTAAAACCACTGACCAGCCGACTAAGCCAACAAAACCTAAGCCAAACAAAACGCCACCATGAGGTTTTGCTTGGCGAGCATAAAGTCTGCGGCGTGCTTGATTAGCGATCGCCTTGGCGTTAAGATGCGTTTGGGAGCGAGAGGGTGGAGTTTTCATAGATATTCACCTAACTCGATAAAGTGCCGAATTGTGTTTACCTCTAGGTTTTCTAAGACGGAACGGGCTGTTTTTTCCCGTTCATCAATTAAGTGAAACTCCTCCTCAACGGTTTTTTTCAACATTTCTAAATCGCCACCATGAACAGCATTTTGGGTAGCAACTATTACCTCATCCCCATGCTTGATCAAAACTCCTTGATCGATGGCAAAGAATTGCTCTTGTCCTTGGGGTGGGACAAAGGATAGCAGACTCGGTATCAGTGTGGAAACAAAATCTATATGTTGAGGTAGCAAGCAAAACATCCCATTTTCCGCTTCTGCAATTACTTTGATGGCGGCTGTTTCGAGCAGGATTTTGGTGGGTAAGACAACTTTGAGCCGCATTTCTGAGGATGGATCGGTCATGATTTTTTGTCCTCTTTTGGAACCTTTACAACTTCATCAATGGAGCCGATCATGTAGAGCGATCGCTCTGGTGTATCAGCAAACTCGTCATTGAGAATACGCTCACATCCTTTTAGGGCATCGTCTAATTCGACTAATTTCCCTGTCAAACCTGTAAACTGGGCAGTGGAAAAGAATGGTTGAGTCAGAAACCGTTCTAAACGTCGCGCCTGAGATACCACTTGGCGATCGCCTGATGATAATTCTTCTAAGCCCAACATGGCAATGATATCTTTCAATTCCTCATAGGTGCTGATGGTTTTGCGGACTGCTTGCGCGATCTGATAATGGCGATCGCCAACGATATGAGGCATCAGCATTTTGGAATTCGATTGCATCAAATCTACGGCGGGATAAAGCCCTTCACTCGCCCGTTTCCGTGACAACACAATTGAGGCTGACAGATGGGAAAACACAGCGACAGCAGAGGGATCGGTGAAGTCATCCGCAGGTACATAAACCGCTTGAATAGAAGTAATCGCCCCTGCGGATGTATTGCAAATCCGCTCCTCTAGTTGGGCGAGTTCAGTGGCGAGGGTTGGTTCATAGCCCACCCGCGAAGGTAATATCCCCATCAGTCCCGATACTTCTGAACCCGCTTGGATAAAGCGAAAAATATTATCGATTAAAAGCAATACATCTTTTTGGGAGCGATCGCGGAAATATTCTGCCATTGTTAGCGCCGCGTGTCCTACCCAAAATCTGACTCCTGGTGGTTCATTCATCTGTCCGAAGACTAAAACTGCATTTGGAAGAACCCCCGTTGCTTGCATTTCTTGGTATAGATCAAGACCTTCTCGACAGCGTTCGCCAATCCCACAAAATAAACTTACACCTTGCTGCTGCTTCACCATGTTATGAATCATTTCTGTAATTAGCACGGTTTTACCAACCCCTGCACCACCAAGCAAACCTGTTTTACCGCCTCGTTCCAAAGGTGTGAGCAAATCGATCGCTTTAATCCCAGTTTTCAGGATTTCGGCTTTGGTAACTCGTTCTGACATGGCAATTGGCGTAGCATGAATCGATCGCCATTCGCCACCTGCGATCGCCTCTTTCTCATCGATCACTTCGCCAAATAGGTTTAACATTCTTCCTAAAAGGCGATCGCCTACGGGAACTTGTAACGGGTGCTGAGTATCAATCACAACCTCGCCGCGTGTCAAACCTGCTGTTGGAGCAAGTGCTACACCCCGCACCACCTGAGCGCTCAAATGTGAAACCACCTCGATGGACAGATTACCTCCTTTGCCTGTTTTTAATTGGCTATTTATATATGGCAAGCGTTTGGGAAAATGGATATCAATGATGCTGCTCCGCACGGAGAGGATAGAACCAAGATTTTGCTCTTGGGAATGATTTGATTGGGAAGATGATTTAATATTTGGTTCCATTTAAAGTCTCTATATCCAAATAATGACGAATCGTTAAGTAAGTACGGGAGAATAAATCAAAATAGATTAAGTAATGTAAAAATCTTGAGATTATTTTCTAGTGAGCGGCTCCAGCCCTCAAATGAGGACTAAAGTCCTCACTACAAACCTTTAATTATTTACGCCGCTCTACTTAATGGCTTAATTCAAAGGCTGAAATAATTTCTAGTAGTTCATCTGTAATTGCAGTTTGGCGTTTTTGCTGAAATTCACCAGTAAATTCTGTCAGCCGTTCTTCGATGTTTTTTTCGGCAACCTGCATAGAAGCGAGACGGCTGGCGTTTTCACCTGCGAGGGAATCACCAAAAGCACGATAGAGCAAGATAAAGAAATATTGTCGTAATAAAGACGCAACCAAAACATCGCTCGGCATCGTAAAAGTTGGTAGAGTATGCGATCGCGGTTCGACTTGGCTCACCTCTGTCCATTCTTGGCTTTCAATATGTTGTAGCCATGCGCTATCAAGTGGTAAAAGTTGCAGCTTGTATGGCTCCCATAAAGTATTGGAATGTAAATGGTTGTAAAATAAGGTAATTTGCACAATTTGCTCGCGATCGCGCCATCTAGCAATGTGTATCAAGATTTCTTGAACCATTGATGTAATCCCAGTTAGAGAACCTGGCATGGCGAAAGTTTGCTCAATTCCATAGCCTGCGGTTTCTAAATGGGAAATCAGTCTGGAGCCGACGGCAAAAATTGCCAGATGTTCAGATGAGAGCTTCAATTTCTCTAATTCAGCGATCGCATAGTGGCTAATCTGTTCGTTGAATTGACCGCACATCCCTTGCTCAGAGCCAAAGATAATTACCCCACAATGACCAAGGTCGCTCGAAAGGGATTGTGAGTAAGTTTTGAAGCCATCGTCGTTACCATGTTGGTGGAAAGCATTATGTGTATGTGCAGCTTTCAGTACGACGTGCAAACCCATTTCGATTGTCCGATTATACTCAGCCAGGGAAGCCACCGCCTGTTCATATTGGTGGATGTTTAACGCTGCTAATACTTTCATCATTTTCACCACGGCCTGCAGCTCTTGGGCTGTGTGAATTTGGCGTTGCAGAAGCTCAATGGATGACATGGCTACTCCTTCGTATCCTTAGTATCTTTGTTATCCTTCGCATCCTTGGGATATTTGATATCCTTCGTATCCTTTACAACTGTAGCGATAGCAGTTTTGGCAACCTTTAGTAAGGCATCGCGATCGGCATCCTTCAATGCGGCTCCGCTTTCGATTTGTCGGCAAAGATCGGCTAACTCGGTGGATATGGCTTGGGCGATCGCTTGCTCTGCAATGGCAATTTCAGCGATGGGGACGGAATCGAGTAAGGCTGCTGTCACCGAAAGCATTACAGCTATTTGCACAGCAGCCGGCATCGGTATATATTGCTTTTGTTTGAGAATTTCACGCACCCGTCGCCCACGTTCTAAAGTCAGGCGAGTGGATTCTTCTAAGCGCGTACCAAAGCGAGAGAAAGCCTCTAGTTCTTCAAATTGAGAATAGGAAAGTCGTAAATCTCCGGAAACAGTGCGATAAGCCGGGAGTTGAGTTTTACCACCCACCCGCGAAACTGATTTCCCGATATCGATCGCCGGTAATACTCCCTTTTGAAAGAGGATTGGTGAAAGATAAATCTGTCCATCGGTAATGGAAATTAGATTAGTTGGGATATATGCAGCAATATTTTGTGCCTCTGTTTCGATAATTGGTAGCGCCGTTAAGGAACCACCACCTCGTTTTGCATTTAAATGTGTAGAGCGTTCAAGCAAGCGTGAATGAATATAAAAAATATCCCCTGGATAGGCTTCGCGTCCAGGTGGACGGCGCATTAACAGAGATATTTCTCGATAGGTGCGGGCATGATTGGTGAGGTCATCATAGACGATTAGAACATCGCGCCCTTGATCTGTAAAATATTCCGCCATCGCAGTCGCGGCATAAGGTGCGACATATTTTAAGCCCGGTGGCTTTTCTGCTGCTGCCATCACGACGGTAGTGTATGCCATTGCGCCTTGTTCCTTGAGGTCGGCAATGACCTTGGCAACAGCCGCACTACGCTGTCCGATCGCGCAATAGATACAGAGAATATTTTTACCTTTTTGATTAATAATTGTATCCAGGGCAAGACCGCTTTTACCCGTTTGGCGATCGCCTAAAATCAATTCTCTCTGTCCACGCCCAATGGGAATTAGGGCATCGATCGCTTTGATTCCAGTTTGCAAAGGCACATTCACGGGCGCACGATCCATGATATTAGGAGCATCGCGTTCGGCGGGACGGCGTTCTGAAGTTCGCACTACGCCTTTCCCGTCAAGGGGACGACCGAGGGGATCGATAACTCTTCCTAGCAACTTGTCACCCACAGGGACATCAAGCACTTTGCCAGTACGCCGCACTTGAGTACCTGACTGGAGTTGGTCGCTAGAATCTAGCAAAACTACCCCAACTTCATCGGGATCGAGGTTAAATACCAACCCCAGACTACCGCCAGTAAAACGGACAATTTCCTCTGATTGCACATTCGGTAAACCGGCGACTTTGGCAATTCCTTGCCCAATCGATTGCACAATGCCGATTTCCTGCGATCGCAATTTTGCTTCATGGCGATCGAGAACTTGAGTATACAGTGCAAAATTATCTTGCAAAACTGTCTGTAAAGTTTCTTCTTGCTTCACATCATCCCTCCTCTGAGTTCTGATTTGTTTCAGCTTCTTCTGCAAAAACCATCACTAAATTTTCGGTGATTATATCTAAGTAAGCATCCATACTCCACGCCAGCTTATAGCCTGTGCCGCGTAGTTCGATGCCACAAATTAAACTAGATTCAATTTGATAAATCGGTTCGATTTTGTCTGAACCTAGCTTGTTAAAATAGTCTTGCAAAATTTTAGCGATCGCTGTACAAATATCCGTCGGTAGGGTGAAAGTACTCACCACCGTCAACGGAATGCTGTCTTTTGTCGAAGCAGTTAACATCATCACCAGTTCAGCACGTTCTTTTTCGGTGAGATCGCGCAATTTCTGCAAAAATACTTTGGAAATCTGCGTTTCTAGATCCGACTGCGCCAAGTCTGTCAATACCCGCCGCACCGTTGCTTGTAATTGCTGCATTGTGCGATCGCCTACTTCGTGCAAAAAAGAGTCTTTCTGACGTTGTAAATTGGTTTGCCATTGCGATTGCTCCTTCGCTACAGACTCCTGCATTTCTTTCAACAAGCGTTGGCGGGTTTCCTCCACTTCTAATTTTGCTTGAGTCAGCAATTCTGCCTTTTCGTCTGTAAATTGCTGTTGTATTTCCTGATAATGCTTAACCTCCTGTTCTGCTTCTTTTTTTTGTTGAGATGCCGACGACAAGCGATCGGAAATTGTCTTCTCGCGGCGTGCCATTGCCTTGGTAATCGGTTTATATAAAAAGCGTTGCAGCACAAATATCAAGACAAAAAAGTTGAGGATTTGCGCCCCGAAGGTAAACCAGTTAATCTCCACTTGATCAGGCTCCTGCTTTAGCGATCGCACCAACCACATAGTTCCAGAATGGATTAGCAAACAGGAGAATGAGCGCGATGACAAAGCAATAAATTGCCACGGATTCGATAAATGCTAATCCCACAAATAATGTGCGGGTAATTGTATTTGCTGCGTCGGGTTGTTGCGCGATGGAACTGAGTGCTTGAGCAACAGATTTACCTTCACCAAGGGCTGGTCCGATGGAGCCGACGGCCATAGTCAAACCCGCCGTGAAGATTGACACGGTACCAACAATTCCCAGTACAAATGATAGCGATTCATTTTGAGCCATAGTCTTCATTACTCGCAGAACCAATATAAACAACTGCTAAAACCGCGAAAATATATGCCTGAATTAAGCCTGTCAACAAACCTAAACCCTGCATAATCGCTGGAAAAAAGAATGGTGCGATCGATATTAAAATCGCCCCAATCATGCCGTCACTCATCACATTCCCAAACAAACGTACTGCTAAAGCTAAAGTCCGTGAGAGTTCGCTGATTATATAAAAGGGAAATAAAATTGGAATTGGCTCTATGTAGTGGTGGAGGTATTTCCAGATTCCTGATTGACTGATACCAAAAACGGGAACGGAAAAAAATACACATATTGCCAGAGCCGCAGTGGTAGACAATGAGGCAGTGGGCGGGTGATAACCAGGAACGATCACTAATAGATTAGAGGTTGCAATAAAAATAAATAGGGTGCCGATAAAGGGCAAATAGCGATCAGGATTTTGTCCACTGGTTTGCTCAATTTGATCGCGTAAATTAACAACTAAGACTTCCAGCAGGTTTTGCCAGTGGGATAACTGTGTGTCAGTGGAGAGTTTGCGTGTTACCAACCAAGCACCAACGCCCAACAGTAGCATGATCATCCATGTAAAGACCAAAGTGGCATTGATCGTCACCAATCCCCAATTCCAAAACACGATCTGATCTGGACTAATCTGCATTGATTCTCCTTGACCATTTCTGCATAATGTCACCAGTTTTTTGTCAGATTTGTTGAAGTATTAAAATATGGCATTTTGAAGTGTAGAACGTGGGTTTCAATGATGCGATTGCGTACCCAAATAAACGCACCTAAGCAAACGAGCAGATGCCAAGCTGCGTTCTCTTGAGCGATCGCTAGCACGAAAGCAAATCCGGCGATGGCGATTAGCGATCGCCCAAAAAAGCTGCCTAACGTTAATAGAATTGGGTTTTGGGTTGTAGGCAATTTCCGCACTGTTGTCCACAAGCCACGAAAATAGAAATTTCCTAGCAAAATTCCTAACAATAAACTAACTGGTAAAAAGAAGAGGCTGTTCATGTCAAATCTCCTCAGAGGCTGTTTGAAAAGTAAGTAGTTAAGCAAAATTAATTACACAAAATTAAGGAATGAAACCCTTATCCAGACTAGATACTTATGTGTAAATAATTCTGAACGATTACTTATTGGGCGAATAGAATTCGCTACTACTAAGAGAAAAACAAGGGTTGTTAACCCAGGTCGGTGGGTAAAGTCTCGTGTAGCCAAGCCAGTGGTTGGGCGGGCAATGCCCGACTTGTTCGCGTAGCATCTCCCCTTGGGAGAAGCAACTGGCGCGCGACTCCTAGTTGCCAAGGCTTTTCTACCTAGATAGAATACAGGAAAGAACTTCCTGATTTACTTATCATAACTTGGTGTTGTTTGATTTCCCGAATGATTTGATTAACTACGACACAAAACGTAATCAACTGAAGGCTGAAGTATGAAATTAATCCGCGATCGCGTATCAATATATGTCAATTTGTGTCACAAAATTACCCAATAAACTATGGCATGGGAACAAGCACTTAAGTTTTTTATTGTGATAGATGAGACTTATAAAGATTTTATGAATATTCCTATTTTCTGAGATTTTTTAATTATATTAAAGCTTTGCATTATCGATATAGTAGTTATTACAGCCATTTTCATGATTTGAATTTCACGGTGACACAAAAGTTCAGTGTTCGGATATTTACTACTATTTATTACACTTCCCTTATAACTCCATCAATACTGTGTTTGTGGTGTATTTCTTATCTCACAAAGCTTTTAATCGATATCTAGCTGATGTTGGATACGTGTAAAATAATCATAGATTAAATAATATTATACAAC
>NZ_NTFS01000304.1 GCF_002289455.1 Brunnivagina elsteri CCALA 953 | reverse complement strand
ATTCGATTTCTGATACATTTTTTAACATCATTTGCTAGTTATTGCTAATAATTTGGCATAATAAGTACTGAAGAACCTAAAAGAATAGTTAAATAAAATTAGTACAAATAACAAGAGTTGTAAACAAATAAGGATGTTGCGACTCTATTTTTTTAATATCTATAAGAATTGCAAATATTTACCATATGGTATTTACCTAATAAAACATTAAGAAATGTTGAGATTTTTGGGCTTGTAAACAATATATGTTTTGATGCAACATTTTTACTTTATCTAAAGTTTAGCGCCAACCTTGGTAAATAATCTGTAGAAGCTCAAAGACAGTTCCTGTAAAGCTTTAGAAGTGGCATTGCCTGTTAGCTTCGAGCAACTTCAATATTGGATTAAAACCTTTGTAAATCTGGCTAAATTTGTACTTATATAAACTATAATTAAGAAAAAGATATATAAACACCGGAAAGTAAAAACGGCATAATTGAGTACGAGTATTGCCCGGAAAAACATATATTTGAATTGTTTTTAGATAAAGGTTATCAGTATTCTGTTTTTGTAGGCAGAATGCGGGTAAAAAACAAAAGTAAACATAATCGGGTTCAGAGGCAAGTTTAGGCGTGGGTCAGTATCAACCTACTCAGCTAAATCGTTATAGTTCAGATGCGATCGCGCGTCATTATCGGTTTCGTCCTTGGCTCGTATGGGGACGGACGATAAAGATTATTTGGTTTTTCGCTGGGTTTTTCTTGGGTCTAAAGTGGGACGAGTGGTTTAATCAAGTTGAGGAAAATAGGCAGAGACGGGCAATTCAACTGCGGCAAATGTTGACTAGTTTGGGTCCAACATTTATTAAAGTTGGTCAAGCCCTTTCGACACGTCCTGACTTGATCCGTAAGGATTTTTTGCAAGAACTGATCAAACTGCAAGACCAATTACCACCCTTTGATAGTGCGATCGCCTATCACCTAATCGAAACTCAACTAGAATGTGCGATCGCGTCCGTATTTAGCGAACTTTCTCCCACACCAGTCGCCGCAGCCAGTTTAGGTCAAGTTTATCGCGGTCGTTTAATTACTGGTGAGGAAGTCGCAGTCAAGGTTCAGCGTCCTAACCTGCGCCCAACCCTGACTCTTGACCTATATTTAATGCGATGGGCTGCGGATTGGCTATCACCTTGGTTGCCTTTGAATTTGGGGCACGACCTCACTTTAATTGTTGACGAGTTTGGTACTAAGCTATTTGAGGAAATCGACTACCTCAACGAAGCTCGTAATGCTGAGAAATTCGCCAATAATTTCCGCAATCACCACCAAGTTAAGGTTCCAGCTATTTATTGGCGCTATACAACTAACCGCGTCATCACCCTAGAGTGGATCGAAGGCTTTAAACTCACCGACACCAAGAGAATTCGCGAAGCTGGTTTAGACCAAGAAGAAATTATCCAAATTTGTGTAACATCCGGGTTACAACAGCTACTAGAACATGGGTTTTTCCATGCTGACCCCCACCCCGGTAATTTGTTTGCCATGCCAGATGGTAGAGTGGCTTACATCGATTTTGGAATGATGGATCAACTCGACGAACACACCAAGGAAACACTGGTGGACTCGGTTGTACATCTTACCAATAAAGAATATTTGGAACTGGCAGAAGATTTCGTCAAATTGGGCTTTTTGACACCCGACATCGACATTCGTCCGATTATTCCCGCACTAGAAAAAGTTTTAGGTGATGCGATCGGTAAAAATGTTGGTGATTTCAACTTTAAAACCATTACCGACGAATTTTCGGAACTCATGTATGAATATCCTTTCCGAGTTCCTGCCAAGTTTGCCCTGATAATTCGCTCGCTGATCACTCAAGAAGGGATTGCCCTGAGTCTCAATACCAATTTTAAAATTGTTGAGGTTGCTTATCCTTACATTGCTAGACGTTTGCTAAATGGAGAATCTCCCCAACTGCGACGACGTTTGCTGAATATACTATTCAAAAATGATAAATTCCAATGGCAACGACTGGAGAATTTGATTAGTATTGCCCGGAGCGATCGCAGTTTTGATGTTTTGCCGACAGCACAACTAGGATTCCAATTTTTACTTTCCGATGAGGGTAAATTTTTACGGCAGCAGTTAGTATTAGCACTGACGGAAGATGACCGTTTGCATACGGAAGAGGTACAGAGTTTGTGGAATTTAGTTAAGGATGATTTGCAGCCAAATCGTTTATTAACTGCGGCAATTGGCTTATTTACAGAATTATCCCGTGAAAGTGTTGCGGCGATTTTACCCAAAGCCTCGTTTTTGTCTGTGTTTGTTGGTAATGGAGATAGCAGTAAAAATTGAGACTTGCTTTCCGCAAGTAGATTGTGGGACAGGCATCTTGCCTGTTCTTTGCTTTTGATGCTGGTTCGTGAAGGCTTTGAAGGATAAAATTAACCGCAGATGCACGCAGATAGACGCAGATAAGATTCTTGATTTTGCTTTTCTGTACCGACACATGCGAATATATATTAAGCAAGATTAAGCAAAATTAATTAAGTTTTTTAATTTAAGCCTTCCAGGAGTAACCCATGTATTATTTCCCCCAAGAACCACCTTATTTCATACTTGTATTTGGCTTATTTGCGGCTATAACCTCAGGTGCTGCACTCACTGGAACTTTGCGAACTGTAGTTGCTAAATGGCAGCTTCAAGGAGCAGAAAATTCTGGCACAAGTTTAACTAAAAAGCCTTTATTATTTCCCTTTTTGGGAGTGACTATTGGTTTAGTTTTATTTTTGGTTTCGGGTTTAGAAATTTTTGGTTTTCCGCCATTTCTGGCATTTGCGATCGGATTACCAATTTCTTTATTGACTTGCTTGTTGATGTGGTTCCAACTTGGTAGCATGATGACTTTTGTTGAAAGTCGAGGTTTTCAGGCTTTGGACTTAGATTCGATGTAGTTTCGATTTCATCAATGTGCTAAATCAGAATCTAATATTTAAATACAGGGAAAAAATTATCTATTCTCTGTATTTTTTATTTTTTTACATAAATGTTTTTTGAAAACTAGAATCTCTCCTAGCAACAATTCTCAACCTTAATAATCGATAAAATAATACAATTTTTTGAATCAGCTTATCAATTATTTTTTGCAAAATTGAGCGTTTTGGATATTCAATCTCCTTGTGGATATCAAAGTAAATTTTTTTATCCTGGGGATTCGATTGTCCATTTTTGATTCTGACTAGCTCTATATTATCTTTAAAGAAAGCAAATTTATCTTCGCGATCGAATCTAATTGTCATTCCAACTTTAGCTGCTGCTAGTCCCATTGCGTAACATTCAGCATGATAAATTCCTTGCATTTCAAAGAAGTAAGAAATTGTCTGCCAAAGCTGAATAAATTGGTCTTCTAATCCAGCCTCTTTTCTGAAAGTAAACATGAATTCATGAAGATACTGTACTTGTTGAAGATCGATATTTAACTTCTTAGCAGCTTCTTCTATAACTTTAATTTCTCTGGGGTTATTAATCTTTGTTATGCGATGTAGCAAATCACAACCCGCTCTTGCTGTGATTCCCGGAAGCCAATTCATTTCTCCTGTGACACCACCAATAATTCTCACATCAGAATCTAAAAATATACAACTCTCAAATAGTGAGAGAGACTTTTCAAGTACGAAGCGTTTATCGTGATATCCTTTCACACTTTGAAGATAGTGTTTGAATGCGATAACGTGGGGAAACTCCTGAAAATACTCTGGTTTATCTGTCAGAACACATAAGGCTTTACCAGGCATATGTTGCTGAATATCTTTGGCTAATATTCGTGCGTGATTACGATACCTGTCACCTACAGCCAAGGTACAAAAGCAGGATTCTTTAGATATATCCGTATTATTTGAAAGTGTTACATTATTAGTCATTGATGTATATCGCATTTCCCTACTTAGTGAGATAAAATTTTAAATCTGGTCATACTTTTGGATCAAGATTAGAAAGGATTTAGGTGTACCTCAGTCGCTTAGGAAACGCTATATCCTTCTATTAGCGATTCTTAAAATTCTGTAATTGATGGTACTTGTACATGAGACTATTAGCTTTTTTACTAACAAAATCACTTGTAGACTTTTGTATTTTTGCGAATGCACTGGGTTGAGTAAATACTGTTGGTCTTGATTCTGGTGATTTTAAATAGCGATAATGTAAGAATATTTCTTTGTAAGGAATATCAACATCCTCTCCCTGACAAAGACTGGTGAATTTTGAAGAAGAAACACTCATATAATGCAAATAAGTGAGTTTTTTTCCTTTGTCATATAAGATATGATCTATCACTTCAAAATTAGAAGACCAGTGACTACCAGTCGCATTTTCTACATCATGATAGGCAAAATTATAGAAAGAAATCCCGCTTCGCCAAACCATATAATTAAGTAATGTTTGGTCTGAATCCCTCCATGCCATAATATCAGCTTCACCGGATTTTAAAGACTCTAATATTTTTGTAGTTTTATCAGCATCAAACATTTGTTTTTTTGATGCAAACCATCCCGAACAAAAGATTTGTGATTTAATTATTTCATTACTAAAAGCTTCATATAGTTTCTTTTGGGAAGAATCAAAAATGTAATTAATATCAGACTTATATTGAAAATCATTAGTCACCCAATCATATTCATCAAGCTTTTGATATACATAATCCAATGGTTGCATCAACAAAGTATCTGCATCAAAAAAAATAAACTTATCGAATTGTCCATCAAAACAACAGTATTTTCGATATCTGGCTAAACGATAAATTCCAGAATTAGAAAGACCTCTTTCTTTCCAAATTTTGTGAGCAATTGAGTGTCCTTGCCATGCCTCAGTTGCAAAGTTTTCCCAATATTCAATAGAACTATAATCATCAAATAAAGTAACATTATCTCTAGTTGTAATTTCAGATTTAATCTTATCTAGATGATTATCATAGGGTATTACACAAACGGGAATCTCTTTGCCTGCATTAACTTCTATACTGTTCAACAAAGCAACTAATTGGTCATAAACGGCATCATTCGCAAGGATATAAATACCATTCTTCATTAAAATTCTCCTGGGGAAATAGCAGCCAGTAATTAAATTTATTTAAGGCTATTAACGGGAAAGAAGTCTTTGTAATAAGGGGCGTTTTGGTTCATGTAGATGATGGTAATGTTCCCATAATTTGTAATAGGGAGTGCCAGGTTTCATCTTCATTCCTGCCCAATGTACATACTTTAATTGTTGCTTATTATCAAAGAGAATAAAGTTCTTTTCTTGGAAATGGAGAGAACCTGCCCAACTCCCCGCTTCTCCACCAGGAACTCTTACTAAGTTACAACGTTTATCTATGAGTTTGAGGATTAAATAATTGAGAATTGGTTGGTCTGTCACCCCACAAGAAAAGTCAAAATATTCCTTGTGTGTGGCACATTCCCGCAAGGTATCTTCCATAATTTGTGCTGTGATGCAACCTTTTTTTGAAGCGAAAAAACCACTGTTAAAAACATCTTGAAGTTGTGCTTCTGTAAAAATTTCTTTTTCTCTTACCACAGGGGAAAATACATTTCGTAATCCCTCACTTTTGTGATGATAATCGCAGCAAATAAAGTCAAATTCTGCAAGTTTATCTAAGTTATCGGCAATTTTTTCAAAGACAATTATATCCGTATCAATATAGATAAATTCATCTAAAGGACCAAACCATGCGACTAATTTTCGCATTTTATTTGGCAGAGCTAAAAAATCCTGAGGAAAAATTTCACCTATTTTCTGGGTAAATTGCGAAAGTAACTCCAAATCAGGGAAAATCTGCACATTATGTACAGTAGTCAATATCTCAGAAATTTGCTGATAATCATCGTTAAATGGGATCAGGTAAACTGTGACATCCTTGTCATAGCGACGAATACTATTGAGTAATGCGATCGCATTCTCCATAACGCGATCGTTTCCGACTATATAAATACCTCTATTCATCCAAATTATCCTTGATTAACTAGTTTTAGTTTTCTTAATGCTCTTGTCCATAAGGATGGTGCTGGGAGAATATGATTACGTCCAGGAGTTGTAAAAACTGGACGCTTTTCTGGTTGGTGCAAATAACGATAGTAAAGGAATAAATCGCGATAGGGAAATTCAATATTTTCCCCTGCACATACTGCTTGAGTAATGTGAGGAGCAACTCCAATGTAATGCAGATAAGTCAGACGATTGCCTTTATCATAAAGAATATTATCTTTTTCTTCAAAATGCTTGGAAGTCACAGAACATCCTGTTTTTTCATCATCTGGTAGATGTTGAGCAAAGTTATAACTAGAGAGTTCTGACCTCATTACCATATAATTTAGCAAAGGTTGTTCACCAGCACCACCATAGAGAATTTCTGCCTCACCAGCTTGCAATTGGGATATTAGCCATGCTCTTTTCTCTGGATTAAAAATACCCCGTTTTGAGGCATAAAATCCCGAACAAAATATTTCTGTATCAATACGTTTTTGCTCAAAAATATTTAGTAACTTAGGGGAATTAACATTGTAGATTTTACTGACATCCTTAAATTGAAAATCATAAACAATCCAATCATGATGTTCTAGCTTCTCAAATACTGGTGCTAGGGAGTTCATCACCAGGGTATCCGCATCTAAGTAGATAAATTTATCGAAGGGACCATCAAATCCACAAAAACGACGGTGAGCGCCATAAAGCCTGTATTTATCGCGATTCAGGCGTTCCGGTGCTGCTGCTAGCATAAATTGATCCCAGCTAGCAATGGATTCTTGGTCTTCGTAAATAAATACGTTAGGTCGATTGGCAATTTCTGCGGAAATAAACTCTAAGTTATCATCAAAAGGATATATACATACAGGGATTTCTGAACCTAAAACAGCATCAATACTATTTAGTAAAGCTACTAATTGGTCGTATACATAATCATTGCCTAAAGTGCAAATACCATTCATATTTATCTCAAACTTTCATCATAAATAAGTGATAATTTAACTTAAAAAAACTAGAACTTATCTGTAAATTCTGATAGCCAATTTAATAAATTTAGCTTATGCAAAATCACTTGTCTGGCTTCCGCGATCGCATCTTTTGCTTCATACCATGCATCAGGTGTTGCGGTCACTTCTTTGATGTAGGCAATTCCTTTTTCATCCAAACTAGGTAATCGTAAAAAACTACCTGGTGGTAACAATTTATCGGCAGCAGAACCACCATAATAAATAGGTAAGCACCATGCTAATAAAGAATCCCAAAGTTTTTCACTCACATACCAATCATTGTCAGCATAATTTTCAATTGATAAGTTGTAATAATACGGAGACATGCCGTACCACTTGCCACCAATCGCACCACGCGCTTTTGACCATTCAGGTAAGTTTTGCCCAAATAAATCAAATTCAACATCACTAGATTTCAATGCTTTTAAAAATTCCAATCTTCGCTGATGATTGGCAGAGCGGTTAATTCCAGAAGTGATCCAACTACATGCAGCTTTTTTCTCTGGTGGTGGCATTTGGTCTAAGTCCCGAAAAGAGTTACTTAGATACCAAATAGCAGGCATATAGTCAGGATTAGGGGCAAAATCATCAGGTCCTGAGATATAACCACAATACTTTTGTGCCTCTTGGTAATTCAACTTGTTAACCTCCACGACTTCATCTAATGGTGGTTCTCTTAACAGATAAATTATCCTTTCTTTTGGCACGCTGTGTAAGAGGGAAGTAATATCTGACTCGGATTGTTTTTGTTTTTTACGAAACCAATCAAGTCTTGATTTTGGCTGAGGAGGTGGAGAAAAATCAAACTGATACATGATTAGAAAATCTGGCTCAGTTGCAGGTGCATACATTTGGATATTTTTCCAGTGACCAAATGATTCCGGTGTTTGTAACCATAGCCAATCGACTTCTTGATTGATACCTCGATAGCTGCTAATCATTCCAACTGTTTTAGTTTTCATGCTTGTTATTCCATTATAAAATCAAATTTGTACCTCGTCATAAATCTAGATACTATGATTATTCAGTATCTATAATATGCCAAATTCTTAGTTAAACATAAAAACTAATTTAAAAAATAAAAGTCGAAATCTCAAATCATTACTATATAACTGAAGTGTTAGTAAATAATGTTTGTTTTTATTGTAGAATTAGACTTGTATAATTTTTATCAAG